>NZ_SZNL01000250.1:0-248 GCF_005068605.1 Sulfitobacter sp. 15WGC
CATCCCGTCCATGGCTAAGGTCCGGGCGCGCCATGATCAAGCGCGCCCGAGGCTTCATTTAATCGCGCTGCGGCTTGTCATGGTCCATTTTGTCACCCTTGTGGTGCCGTTTGCCATGCATTTTTTTTCGCCGCTTCGAACTCTTCGGCGCTGACGCTGCCGTTGCCGTCTTTGTCCAGACGCTCGAACATCTTGGCCGGATCGTGGCGCTGCGTCATCTCTTCCATCGAGAGTTTGCCGTCGTCATT
>NZ_SZNL01000251.1:0-248 GCF_005068605.1 Sulfitobacter sp. 15WGC
GCACAAGGAAATGGCCGCAGGCATGCCCGGCAAGGCCGAGGCGGTTGACCGCACGATCGAGGTGACCATGCGCGAAACCGACGACGGCGAGATGATCTTTGAACCCGCCGAGTTCGACATCAAAAAAGGCGAGACCATTCGCTTTGGCGTCACCAACAAAGGCGAGATCGAGCATGAGTTTGTAATCGACACGATGGAAGGCAATGCCGAGCACAAGGACGCCATGGCCAAGATGGACATGGAGCATG
>NZ_SZNL01000252.1:0-248 GCF_005068605.1 Sulfitobacter sp. 15WGC
GGGCCGCGAGGGGATTTCCGCCGCGCATGACTGGCAATGCCGCCGCGCCAAGATACCTATGATGCTGATATGGGGCCAAGCCCCTGAGCAGAAAACGGGAATCGGCAGTGAGCGACGGCAGTTTTTTCGCCCTGAACGGCTATCATTTCGCATTGGGGGCCGTGGGGGCGGTGGTCATCCTTGCCCATTGGCTGCCCCGCTTTTTCAGCCGTCGAGAGCCTGCGGCCTCGGGGTTGTTGATCCTGCTG
>NZ_SZNL01000253.1:0-248 GCF_005068605.1 Sulfitobacter sp. 15WGC
TGCTCGCAGGCTTTGTCGGAGGGGCGCTCTGGGGTGGCTATCTGGCGCAACGGCGGAAAGGGAACCGCCTGGATATACTTCAGTACGCGACAAGCTTCAGTATTGCTTTCGGCCTACTCGCTTTTTTCGCCTCGGTGATCCTCTTGCGCATCACGTCTTGAGATTACTTTGGTACCGGCAACGAATTGAGACGACTGTTCAACATATTACTGTACTTGCTCCTGGCGGTTTTTGCATCAGGACTGGCC
>NZ_SZNL01000254.1:0-248 GCF_005068605.1 Sulfitobacter sp. 15WGC
CTGCCGACTAAACCGGT
The DNA here is from genome assembly GCF_005068605.1 of Sulfitobacter sp. 15WGC. Classification (NCBI taxonomy): domain Bacteria; kingdom Pseudomonadati; phylum Pseudomonadota; class Alphaproteobacteria; order Rhodobacterales; family Roseobacteraceae; genus Sulfitobacter; species Sulfitobacter sp. 15WGC. The sequence continues at coordinate 18 of NZ_SZNL01000254.1, forward strand.
ACGACAAATAATCTGCGGATTGATGCAGATCAAAGCGGCCTGCGCCCCACGGGTGTAGGCCGCAAGACGTAAACTCGGAGCCTACTGCCCATGTCCAACGCCGCCCCCCCCGCTTTTCGCCGCCCGCGAGCCGATCTTTCCCCGCCGGGTCAGCGGGTTCTTTCGTTGGTTGAAATGGGTGATCCTGATCCTCACGCTGGGGGTCTATTACATCACCCCGTGGATCCGCTG
>NZ_SZNL01000255.1:0-248 GCF_005068605.1 Sulfitobacter sp. 15WGC
TTTCATCTGTGGATCATCTCGTTGCCTGCTATTTACGCCCTTTCTGCATTTGCACAACGGGCATAAAGTCAATGCCGCTATGCAGAAAGCGCATAGGTTCTGAGTGGCGCAAGTTGTTGATAAAAAACGGTTTTGCCCGCGCGGCAAAAGGGCGCAGGGTCATAAAACTGTCATATATGGGGAGGGGGGAAAGGTATGGGGAGGGGGGAAAGGGGGCGACGACATCTGGGAGGAGGTAGATGTCGCCG
>NZ_SZNL01000256.1:0-248 GCF_005068605.1 Sulfitobacter sp. 15WGC
TGTAGGCGTTGCCCTCGCGGATCGCCTTAGTTTTGATGCGCTGCACGTCCGAGCCGGTCGAGGGTTCGGTCATCGCCAGTGCGCCGACCAGCTCGCCCGAGACCATCTTGGGCAGCCAGCGTTTTTTCTGGTCCTCGGTGCCATAGGCGAGGATGTAATGCGCCACGATGCCGGAATGGATGCCGTGGCCCCAGGAGGCGAGGTTGGCGCGGGAGCCTTCGATCAGGATCGCCGCCTCATGGCCGAAA
>NZ_SZNL01000257.1:0-248 GCF_005068605.1 Sulfitobacter sp. 15WGC
CTTGCTGCGGACCCATTCCGCCCCGGCCCGCGTCTTGCCCGCGCCGCGCCCGCCCATGATCACCCATGTCCGCCAATCGCCCTCGGGCGGCAGTTGGTGGTTGAGCGCCCAGAACTCAAACAAAAAAGGGAGAGCCAGAAGCTCTCCCTCACCGAGTTCATTCAGAAACTGCGCCTGGGTCTGAGCATCGGCGCAGGCGATCCAGCTTGCACCCGATGTCAGCCCGCGCTTTGTCCATGTCGAGGGCA
>NZ_SZNL01000258.1:0-248 GCF_005068605.1 Sulfitobacter sp. 15WGC
GGTGCGAAAGCCGCGGGTCATCGCCCCGCGTTCGAGTTCATAGTCAGGTATCATGGGGCTGGTGAAACCGCATGCGCCCCTAAGGTGCAACAGAAAAGAGAAAGGGGAGGCGCCCGAACACCCCCCCCTTTCAAAACCCGAGCGACAGGGACGTGCCGCTCGGTCAAGGCACGCCGGATTTACCGACGCGCCAAGCTGTAACCCGAGTCGCGCAGACAGCGGGCGTCATAGCCGTAGCGCGCGCCCTC
>NZ_SZNL01000259.1:0-248 GCF_005068605.1 Sulfitobacter sp. 15WGC
TCTTTCCGGGGCTGCGGCTGGGGTATCTGGTGGGGTCCGAACCCTTCATCCGTGAGGCCCGCGCACTGCGCGCCTCGGTCCTGCGGCACCCGCCGGGGCATATCCAGCGCACCGCCGCCTATTTTTTGTCGCTTGGCCATTACGACGCCCAGATCCGCCGCATGGGGCTGGCGCTGCACGAACGCCGCCGGGTCATGGACGCGGCGCTAGAGACCCATGGTCTGCGCGTGTCGGGCCGGGGGGCCTAT
>NZ_SZNL01000025.1:0-2907 GCF_005068605.1 Sulfitobacter sp. 15WGC
TTTTTTTACATCAGACAAAAGCCTTTCGAGCTCTTTTCGCGACATTGCTTTCAGATCATTTTTCGTATGCATATCAACCTCTATTTCAGATATGCGTCCATATATGTATTACTACACACTAACGTCGACCCTCTAAGAACACGGGGGCTTAGTATTTTTGTTTCCCGGCAAAACACCTAAGACATCTGGTGTTGAACTCTGCCGAGCCCTGTCCGGCGTTCTCTTTTAATGAGTTTAGCACTGGGCATGAGGCGATTACACCCATAGGGACGGGTCGTAGCTATAATTGCGGTTATAAGTAAGAAAGGCTGACATATTATGGCTAAAACACCCGATTAATAGTGAGCCTCGAGCTGAAGCCCTACAACCCTATGGTGCCGTTTAGAGCCTCCATGAGATGATGCGCCTTCGAGCCCGCGTTTACCGCCAAAGGCTTCTATGAATCGGCCAGCAAATGACGGTCAGTGTGTTAAAACGAACCAGATTCCAAGCGACCATAGCATCACCATAGCCATGCCGAACGCCATTCGCTCCCGCACTTGCCCGCTGTCTGCCCTACGCTCACGTATCTTACGTTTTGGGGCTGTATTGTTATGCTCATGGAGGCCATTGCGCGAAGATAGGCGCAGTAGAATGAACGGCAAGGTACTTAATGTAAAAATGAGACAGCTGTGCCGTCTTAGCTGTCGAACAGATAGGTGACCATTTCATAGGCTGCGATAATCCAGAGCACCGCCACCGTTAAGGCGCCAGCCCAGTGGGAAAATTTCCAATTCTCCGTCATGCGGGCCAACAAGCTTCTGTCACTATCGTTGCTGGGTGCCATACGATATCCCCCTAAAACTTTACTGGACACGAAAGTACCAGAAGATTTACAGCGTTGTGAACCTCTGGGGGTACGTCTTTAAAATAGATTAATTTCCGTCAAAATTTCTTGTGGATAAAGCTAGACCCGAGGCTATCAAACCCCTCTTGGCAGCAGCACCTCTTCCAGCCAAGCAACCGCTTCACGTGAAAGGTTCTGGCTGGACTGTCTAAAACGAGGGCGCAGTTCGATGACAACCAAAGCGTCGCTTTCTTCTAGCTGACTGGTTAGCCAATCGCGAAATGCGTCAAGTCCGAGATCCATCTCTAGCCCACATAGACAATCTCCTAGGGGCACTGCACCAAGGGCATCCATGAACTCGTCGAGGTCTGTCCTAGTCTGCTCTGCTGCTGTGGAATAAGAAATCAAGTATGCTGGCACGACGAACCTCTTCTTGTTCTGCGAAAGTCTCCAGAGTTCCAACCTCAGCTATAAACAGAACGTTCCATATCAAACTAGCCTTTCCTCACCCAACAACGTCTCTTCCTCTTGCCCGAAACGGAACCACTATAAGCGCAGATCGTTTTGCTAGCACTTGTTGCAACGAAAGGAGCAAACGACATGCCATTGACGACACAACTGACGACTACCACTGCGCTCGTCGTGTCTCTGGTCGCGGCACCGCTGTATGCCCAGGATTCGAATAGCGACACATCAAGCGCCCAAACCGAAGTAACAAAAACCGAGGATAGGGAAACCAGCAAGACATCGAAAGAAAGCGCCGCCACGAATGATACAAGTTCTGCGGAGGCTGAAAGTGGTCTGCTGGTCGTGCGCGTGGGAGATGAGGACATTAGCCGCTCGGACGTTTCCGGAGCGATCTCCGCGCTTCCTCCTCAACTTCGGCAACAACCGCCAGAGCTTCTGGTGCCCATGGCGGTCAACCAGCTCATCGCTAAAGAGCTCATCTATAAGGCCGCTTTGGCGGATAAACTGAATGAAGATTCAGAAGTCGTTGCGCTTGTTGAGGAAGCTCGTTCTGCAAATGAAAAGGATGCAATGATCCAAGTCTGGCTTCAGCGGGAACTAGGCGATCGCGTCACTGACGAGTCTGTCGAAGCGAAGTATGAAGAGATCAAAGCCAACAGCGACCAAGAGATACCACCTCTTGAATCTGTGCGAGCTCAGATTGAACAGCAGTTGCGTCAAGAAGCCTTCTCTGACGTGGAAAAGGATCTCCGTAAAGACGTCGAGATCGTCTACTATGGCCCCGACGGAAAGCCACAAACTGCCAGTTCGAACTAAACCCGCACGGACAATGATCGTTAGATTAATTATGCTTCCCGGCAAAATCCGGGAAGCATTTTTGGCCTTCGTCGGAGCGCCGAACGAAAGCGAACAACGAGTTCCGCCTGCTCCAAGTAATCAACATCGATAGTCATAGATGTTCCCCATTTTACATCCTTAGCTTGGACGGACCGCTCTCCACATATCGATGGATGGGAAACGACGATTTCTCGACGATACCTTCAATGAGCGGCTGTGACGGACGCTGAAATATGAACCAAGCCCGCCTTCAGCGCTTAGTGGCAAGCCGCAAGCTGTGAGCCTTGAGCGGAGAGAGAAGAAACCGACTCGGGTCAAAAGATGAAACGAGTAGCCCACCTGTTGTGGCCCAACTGTAGCCGTCTTGTAGGCTTTCTGTGGTTATTCTAGGCGCCCTGTAGCAACGTCAGTGAGCGCACCTTTTTCTTCCGTCATTTTTGCCCCCGGAGGTACAGATTGCGGTCAGTCTGGTGGCAGCAAGATAGCTTGCAAGCACCCTAGACCACCGATGGGCTACGGGATGACCACCTTGGGCCACACAGCGACCACTGATGGGCCACAAGGGGGCTACCGATGGGCCAGCAAAAACCCACCAAACCAATTATATTCGTGAATATAAATGCTGAAATGACGCTGCCTTATTTAGTGTAGCTGTGGTCACTTAGACCATAAGTTACTGAAAAGTATATAAAAATATTTAATTGTATCGATTGTTAGGCCCTAAAATGAGGTCGAAAAAGACCCCCGTAGTGACCAGACCATAAATAATTTTTTTT
>NZ_SZNL01000025.1:3003-10702 GCF_005068605.1 Sulfitobacter sp. 15WGC
TATTTTTTTTAAAACAAACACTTACAGCAAGTGTTCGCATGCAAGATTTAGAGTGTCCTAGTAGATCCATAATCTGACCTCAGCTGCTGGCTAGGCCCTTTTCAGGCCAACCTCACACCTTTCCGGGCAACTTCATAAGCCAGCACATCCCAAGATGATGGCCCCTCCAGTAATTATATCCGTGGCTATAATTTGAGAACTATGATGTGAGGGCATCAACTGCTTCCGCTTTACTCAAGCCGTCGCGGATGTCTCTGGAGCGATACTAAGTGTTGGAATGGCCGAGACATCAACTGCGCGGGAAGCATGCCAAGCATCATAGGCCCCCTGCATCCTAATCCAGAATAAGGGCGCGGTACCGAACAGCTTTCCAACGCGCACCGCGACCTCAGGGCTTACAGGTTTACGTTCTGCCAGCAGGTCATGAAGATGCTGCCGAGAAACCCCAAGCATTCGAGCAATTTCAGCTTTCGATTTCCCGGTCGCAGGAATTACATCCTCGCGGAGTAACTCTCCGGGATGAGTGGGGCAACGGTTGGGATTGCGGCTCATGCTCGCCTCCTAATGGTATTGTTCATAGTCCAGCACATAGGCGTCGCCATCTCGGAACTCGAAAGTGATGCACCACGGACCGTTTACATGGACCGTGTAGCGGGTTGGATTATGACCTCGTAACGCATGAAAATCGAAGCCAGGAAGGTTCAGGTCTTCAGGCGCAGTGGCGGCGTCGAGCACGTCTAGTCGCCGCAGAATCCTGCTGTGCATGCGCTTGTCAATTTTTGACTTGCTCGTTTCCCATAGCGCCCTCAGCTGCTTGTTAGCGAAGGACTTAATCATACCCTTATGTAAGCTGATAGGCGACACATGTAAAGTGATGACTTACATTTAGTTTAGGCCAATCCAGAGAGCCTCTCGGATTATATTTACGGATATATTCCTACCAACCCAACCGCCTCCAACAGCACACTTGTCATAAGTATCTGATTAATAGTGGTTTTACTTTGCCTGGTCACAACTCAAGTCGTTTTCTTTTCTAAGATCCACCTATTATTAGTACGGCGACCATATTTAACGCATATATATCAATCACTTATTCCGCATGTGAGCAGAACTACACCAAATGTGGCGATCCAACTTACCAGTAGCTGGCTAGGTCTACTTGGGAAGCTAAGGCCGAGCGGTTTCAAAGGTCGTCCATGGTCGAGACGGGTGATCGCTTAGTCCTTTAAGGTACTTCAAGGAGACCAGTCATAAGGCTTATATCCGTGAATATAGGGCTGCTGCGGGTCATCAGCACCTTAGTAGGTTCATTCCTGTAATCGGCGGTTCCTCAGGCGAGCTTGTCTTCACTAACAATCCTAAAAAATACGAAAGCAGCAACGAAAAACAGGGGGCGTGAGCGTCCTGTTGTTGTTTAAGACGTTTAAAGAACAACGTTTAAAACGTTTAGGAAGAATATATTTCTATAAACCAATGCTTTATGAGTACATAGGTGAACGTTTATGGGATGAAAGGTGAAAGGATATGGGAGGAATTGACCTGGAAAGGTGAACGTTTATGGGATGAAAGGTGAATGGATGTGGGAGTATAGGTGAATGGATATGGGATGTGTCACTTTGTTTTTATAAGTCACTGTTATATAATGGTTATATTCTGAATTTGTGCGGTATGGGCTAAGGAATAGTCATTTAAGGTGAACGGATTTGGGAGCAGCATGATTAAGCAAGATGAGACGCCCTGCGAGGCATCATTCTACATACAAAAGGTGAGAATGGGCGATGCATATGCAAGAACCCTTCATAAAAAGAAGCTTTGAAGCGTTCAGCTATAGATGCTGGTTCTGAAGAGTTAGCCTATAGGTGAACGGATGTGGGAGCTGTAAGACCGCTGCCTCCGCTTTCGAAGAAAACTTGCATTTGTCCGAGAATCTGTGCAGAGGTGAACCGGCGGGGGGTAGCTTGGTTCACCTATGGCGTTAACTTCTAGAAAATATAGTGATCGTAAGGCGATATTGAAGAAGAACGTCGCGGCGATTCACATTGGCGCGAGACTTTCGCTGCTCCAGAGAAAACTCGTAAATGCATTGCTATACAACGCTTATGATCAGCTCCTGACGGCACGGCAACATCAAATTAGTGCGTCGGTTCTTTGCGAAATGATTGGCTTTGACAGTCATAACTCGGCCCACTTAAAAGCAGCCATCAAAGGTCTCATGGAGACGGTGATCGAGTTTGATGTCTTAGAGGATGATGGAGAGACTTCGTGGGAAGCGATGGTTCTTTTGCCCTACGCAAAATTAAAAGGCGGAGTTTGTACCTACCGGTATGACCCAGCACTCGCTGAGAAGCTTTACCATCCGGATGTCTACTCAAAGATCAATCTGAGTGTTCTTAAAGAGATGAAGAGCGCCCATGCTCTGGTACTGTATGAAAACTGCTATCGGTACGTAGATATTGCACACACTCCATGGTGGGACTTATCTGTGTTCCGCAAGCTGATGGCAGTAGACGAACTGGCTAGCTATAGACAGTTTAAACTCCTCAACCGTGCGGTAATTCAACCTGCGATGAGGGAGGTGAACGAGTTATCTAATATCCAGTTGGAACTCGAAACAAAACGTAAGGGTCGCAGCATCACGGATTTGCGATTTCTCATCCGGCCGAACCCCCAGTTATCTCTCCTTGGTATGGATGCCGAGGACGACATTACACGGACCCCTGCTTACAAAGCTCTCCTCGCTGAGGGCATCTCTAAGGCCCTCGCACGTACATGGATCCTTGAGTACGGTGAGGAGTACATTTTTGAAAAACTCGACCTCGCCAGCTCGCAGGCAGCAAGCGGTAAAATCAAATCCTCAAAGACGGGGTTTCTAAAATCTGCCGTAGAGCAAGACTATCACAACGAAAATACTGAAAAAAAAGAAGGTGCTGGAGGTTTCTCAGGCGGCCAAAGAAACCCGAAAGGCATTAGAGGGAAAACTTGAGGCTCTCAGAACGGCTCAAAAGAGGGCCGAGAGCGCCTTTAGGTTCTCGTGTGCGGAAATCATAGAAGACGCCCTCTCAGGGCTCTCCGAAGGGCAGAGAGCGGCATTGGAGGCAGAGTTCCAGCTTACCCTAGATAGCGCGATCTATGTGAACTCTTTCAAGAGCGGCGGCTGGAAGGACAGATTGGTGTTCCCAGATATCAAAAAATTCTGGGAAGCGCGCGAGCTATCTTTCCCTTCCGAAGCTGAATGGGCGAAGAAAACCGGCTCCCAAGAGCCTCAAACGCTTAAGGTTCAGATTGAAGAGCTAGAGAAGAAGCTTAAACAGGCCCCGGTAGCTACTGCTTTAAAGTAGGTGGTTTGGTCCTGCCACGCTTCAGTGCCGCCCCAAGTGCTCGTTTCTGGAGTATTGCCGGGCATACCAAATCAGGCATAGCTGAGAATTTTTGCGCTTCCTGGGCCGTTATCTGACCGTTTAACGGCATTTATGTCATCCGTGGTTACCGGTCCTGTTATAGCATCAGGGAAAATCTCATCGAAGAGAGCAGGAATCCAGCTTGCCGGATCCATAGGGTCCAGTACCGACCTCTCAGTACCCTCTGCGAGTAATAGTTGTTTTCTCCTGATGGGCACTGTTTTAGTCACATCAGATGACAGTTCTGGGGTGGGCGCTGATGGAACTGTAATCCTCAAATTTTGCGGGGCCTCGGCATCCTGTAGAGTATCAGTTCGGGCTTCAGCTACATATTTGCGGACCGTATCACGTGACATGCGGAGATCCCGAGCGAGTGATGAGATCACGACGTCTTTTCTTGATGCTCGCAACTCTTCCACCGCATTGATAACGAGAAGCTTTTTCTTAGCCGCGTTCTGTTGGGCGCCGTACTTGCCGCCAATTGCCTGTCTTTCTGTAGTGCTCATGTCTCCATGGATGAGTTTTAACCTCCGGCAAACACCACGATCTTTTTGCTCACGTCCAGAGTATCTATAGTAGCGCCATGTCCAGCTCGATATCGATCTTGCGGTGGAATGGATCGAGGATTCTGGTAACGGATCTTTTGCGAATACCTTATCGTTATAGATCTCGCACTGTCGCAGTACATATTTGTGCAAATCCTCCTCAGATTCAGCTAGCGGCTTGTATGCGTAGGCAACAAAACGGATATGTTCGAAAAGCCCCTCATGGCGGCCTTTGTTGGCTACATGCTGACGGAACCTACGACCGATGACTTGGTGTAATTTTGGGATCCGATGCATCTTGGGGACCCGGTTAATACAGGGAAACTGGTTAGGCTCTTCAACCCATTTTCTGGTGTCAGTGTAGACCGTTTTGTTGATCGCTTTAGTGATGGACTTGCTTCGGACCTCTGCTGCTGCCAATGCCGCCTCGCAATTATCGATCGCTTCCGATAGCTCCTCGAGCCCCCACTCACGCAGGTCACCTTCGATGACGTGGTAGAATGGGTCCTCGGTGCCGTAGACGCGCTTAGCCGGGTTCTTGGTTGTAGGCGGGTTGATCCGCTCGACATAGCATAGCCGTCCGAGCAAGTTAGCTAGACGTCCACAAACATCGTTGTATAGGGCCATATCGTTGCGGCTGTTGCCCCACACAGGGCGATTAAGCCAATACACTAGGTGTGGACGGCAGGAATAGTGATCGCTGGCGTTGTGCGGGGGCCTGCCCGTGAATGTCCTTGGCATAGGAATACCCATCTCGCGCATCGTTGCCACATCAAGGCTTGAATCAATATCGAGAATGATAGCGACCTTCTTTGATCGATATGGCTGCGGACTATAGTAATGTGCATCGATGTACTCGTGCTGCGGCAGCCAGAATATCTTCTTGTCTTCATTGGCCGCATAGGACCAGCGAGGCATGTGGCGAAGATACATGTAGTCAGTAACCTCGAGCGGATAGAACAGCGCTAGGTTTTCCTCATTAGACATGCGGCTTTCGAAGCGACTAGTCCAGTAGCCCTGCTCCTGGCGAGCAGGTTTCCGTCCATTGGCATCAACTAGAGTATATCTGTCGGGCCCAATTTTCGTTACAGATGACACCAGCAGCAACCAACCTTCCGGCCAGCTGCTGTGTCTTTGTAAGCACGCGCACGGGGTGAAGGCGAAATTGCCTCAAAGAAAAAATATGACGCAAGTTCTTTTTCGAAATTGGACTGCATTCTATAACCACTTTGATTGCATTCCCAGTGGTATGGCGGCCGTTGCGATGCCCAGGGTAATGCTGACGCGAAATTGCGCCCATTATTGATATTGGGCACAGTATCGAGTTGTGGTTAAAATGCGGTTAACGCTGTGCGTATATTGGCGGTGATCTGTCGATTTCCTCTTTAGATCAGTTGCATATAGACCGTGTGGAACCTAAATTTCCGTTAAGCGCTGCCTTCCCTGCGCTAGATGGCCCACCATGCAGCGCACCTCGCTGCATGGTGGGTTTTCGCGGCCAAATCGTATGGGCCCGTCGGTCGTAAGACTGGCGGGTTTCATATTTTTCTGCTGCTTATCGAACCGGTCATTTATGGCCAGTTTAGGCCGCTATATTGATTAATGGCGCCAATACAGACATCGTGCACCTCTGAGCTATGCAGACTTATCTCGAAAAACGTCAGCCTATGAAGAATGTCGCCCGGTTCTACCGGATGGCCGTTTTGCCAAATCTGTTTGGCGAGTGGATGCTCTGTCGCGAATGGGGCCGGATAGGGCATAGCGGCCAGGTTCGGATGGATTGGTTCGTAGATGAAGAACAGGCTGTCGCGGCTCTGATCGCACTGGAAGCCTCTAAGCGTCAGCGCGGCTATTGGGTGGAGCCTCAGCAGCTAGCGATGTTCGATCTGACCAGTTGAGTTCGCGCCGGATTGAGGGTCTGAAGGAAGCCGCCCTGCATGGGAAGTTCGCCTCCAATATCGTTGAGGGAGTTCTGGGCTACCACGGCCCGGTTGGAGGGGCAGATTACGGGCGACGACGAAATCGCGCTGCTGGAAAGCGTGGTTTGACGTGACAGAACAGATAGCGATCTTAACGCTTTGCTTGGCGAAGGGCCTCTATGCAATGCGGCTTACTTCACGGCCGCATTCATTGCGCTGATGAGCCTTTTCCACTGCTCCCGCTCTCGTTCACTCAAGTCCGACGCCTCATGATCGCGCGACCATCGGACAAAAGCTTTCGCGAGCCGGTACTTAGAAAACTCTTTGACTTCGGCCTCGAAAATACTGATGAGCGGTCTTTGCGGTTGCTTGTCTGCCGTACCTGAAACATCCCAGCTAAGCTCTGATTTCGCAATGCTAATCAGTGTATCGCGGAGTAGGTCCTCTACTTCGGCGGTTTTAATCTCATCCTGCAAGTAATCTTTCGTCCTCAGAATACCCTTATTTCCAAGCGTATGGACAAGGGTATCTTGCTTTGCGGCTTGATCTCCGGCGCTATCAGAATCGAGAAGGGCCGCCACCTTGAAGCCTTGTGCGTGAAGAATTGTGGCAAAATAGACGACCTTTCCCGCCGTATTTGCGGGTACCAATGCAATCTTCTCGTTAAGGTTAGCTTCCTTCGAAGCCCGCAAAAGCTGCGAAACCGCATCGACATACCAGTAGTCTGTCAGACCCTCCAAAATTAGGTTTTGTTTCTGTGTGAAAAGGCTTTGCGCAAGATCGTATCCAAGCGCTTCTTGTAACGGAAGCAGCGCGGCTGGATCGTTGGCAGTGACCGAGGTGTGCACCTTCGTTCCCTCTTCGCGGCTACTCATTTCAACTACGCGAACCAAATCGAGCTCGTCTGGGCCGACAAGGAAGGGTGAATGCGTCGTGTAGAGAGTCTGATTTCCTTCCGCCAAGCGCGTGATCGTTTTGCGGAATTCCCGCTGCTTCAACGCGTGTAAACTCATGCCTGGCTCGTCTAGCAACAAGACCGCGTTTTTGTGTTCACCCTGAGCCTCAGCGAAGAAAACCACGAAAAATGACACGAGCCATTGAAAGCCTTCTGAACGCTGGTCGAGCTCTACTTCGACACCAAGGTCGTCCTCAACAGTAACCTTGAGGTATTGCCCATCAGCTCGGAGCCGAAGCTTTGCCGCCTCGCCCTTGCTCTCATCCGGCTTCCAAACAGAACGGATTTCGCGAGTTAGGCTGACCTCCGCAGCATTTAGTTGATACTGCCTCTCATCAAGCTTTTCTCGAAACGCTTCTATTGCCTCCGGGTCATTCGCATCGGGCTCAGCCGTCGCTCCCATTTCTGAGAGTTCCGCTGCGTTGAAACCTAACAGGCTTAAAAGGCAAACATTTCCATAATCGTAGCGCTCATCGTCCAGCGTGCCATTGGTGATCCTGGTAGCAAGCTGTCTCAAGTGAATGAGCGGACGAACGCGGAAGTAGTTGCTAAACAGGACAAAAACAGGAACGCGCTTCCGAAGAGCTTGAACCGCCGCGTTCCGTGCATTGCCAATCTCGATACCAGCTTTGAGGCTATCAAACCGCGCTTCTTCTTTCTCATTGTCTTCATCAATGAGCGGGAAAACAGCCTTTAACCAATCTTGCAAAGTCTCGGCGTTTTTGCCTTCAATCGTTTGAAAGTCATACCATCCCTCTGTTGCAGCCTTAAGCGTCTCTGTCGGAGATTTCGCAGAACCATCTTCTGGTGAGGTGAATTGCTTGTCCGCATGTGCTGCGAGTCGGGCCAAATCTTTCTCTAGATCTCTGTAGGTTTTTTTTG
>NZ_SZNL01000025.1:10798-31360 GCF_005068605.1 Sulfitobacter sp. 15WGC
TTTTTTTTGTTGTGAAAAAATTCGAGAACTCAGATGTCTCTATCACCGGTGAAGTCTATTATTCGCGTCCTCGTGCTGTCATATTTTTTCTCCATGAATTCATTAATTTTATGACGTTTGATCCCGCTTAGACGGTCGACGGATCCCAAATCGTGTCCGTGCCCATGCAAGCGCCAGATGCCTGCCTCTTTGCCTGGTACGAGCTGGTATCCGTTGCTGAGGACGTGATCGATGAACTGTTCAGGTGATCTAACGCTCGCCCATTTCCGCATCTGAGATTTGATCTTTGGCAGTGATAGGTCTGCTTCGACACCGGCGGCCTTGGCTTTGCGTTTGATGACCTGATGACCGGTTGAGGTATAGCTGCTCTCTGCTCTGAAAGACTTCCAGTCTGCTCGATCTAGACCGGCCGCCACTGAGGCGTCCTCAAGGGCCTTCTGGTACCTGCTGAGATCGAGATCGGGGTGCTCGCGTGTGAGGGCGTCGTAGACCTCTCTATTGAAGCGACCTGGTGTGATTTCATGCCCAGTTTCCAGCTCCGCCAGGCGTGAGAGCTTTTCGTTGCGCATGTGTGTGAACTTGCTGTCGAGCACCCTTCCGGTCTCTGCATCCATTTCGGGGATCGCAAAATGATAGTGGTATTCGAAGCCCATGGCGCCCTCTCGAGGCTTCTTGTGGACCACGGCCGTGATGCGATCTTTCATATTTTTAGTGACGCCATATTCTGCACAGACGTTATCCAGGATCGGTCCTAGCTCGTTGCCACCCAGACGTTCACCGGGAGCTACAATCACATGCCTGACACTGAACGCACGCCCAGCAATTTTTGAGGTGACCCCCATGAGCTTGATTTCGGCGGCCGATCCTTGCAGCCACGAGATTTCCTCATTCTCACCTTCGGCCGCAAAATATGCTGCGATGGCGCCGGTATCAGAAACAGGAATGCGAGAGCTTTTTATGATCATTCAAGAAGCTCTCCTAGGATCCTAGCGTATAGCGCTTGAAGGTCCTGAATGGTGGCTTCCAGTTGATTGAAGTGGTTTTCCGAAAGATCACCAGAGTTGCGAGCGGTATGGATCTGGGCGAGCGCCTGGTTGAGGTTGTTGCCGACAGTTCCAAGCTGGCCAGCGAACTGGATGGCGCCCCTGCCCTCCCTAGTCAGCTTGTGGTTGGATCCGCGTCTCGGCCTCGGCAGTACCCGTTCGGTTTCCGACCTCAGAGACTGTGAAATTAGAAAGCGTGCATAGGCCGTGGGAGCGACATCGTCTCTGCGGGCAGCTGCAATCAGACACGCATAGAGATCATCATCGAGTCTGAGACCCAATTGATTGCTCATTTGTCTGCTCTCACTGCGGCTCATACCAGCTCTCCTCTGGTGGGTGATGGTATCCATCAACCGGGGGTCAACGGGGGGCCTCGCCCCCTTGCCAGGATGTTGCGCAGACGACGCGTAGCGGCGGTTAGCAACACAACTGGCTGTCAAAATAGAGAGCTAATCACCAACCGTTTCGGAAACGTTAATCTCACCTTTGCAGGTGCGCTTTCCGATGCGCGTCAGGAGTCCTAGAGAGGGCCTTCAGGGCACATTCTCAGAGAACAAGGGGGAGCCTCGTTCTATAATAATAGGGGCATCTTACCCCATTTATAGGTACCCTCAACTCACCTTGCGGGCATCCTATAATCCTAGGATGCTGCGATCCAAATAAGATAGAGAAAACTTCACATAGACGTCGGCTTCCTACGCGGAAACTTAGTCGTTTGCGGCCAGCCCGTTTGGCACTGGCTACAGATGGCACGGCGCTCGAAATCGTGCCGATCCAGATCCGCTTTCACGTCACCACGACGCAGGGTCACGGAGTGATTGCAGTTCCAGCAGCAGACTTCGACGCGCGTCGTATCGGAATCAAAAAGAGCGCCGTTGTATGACATCTGCACATCCTGTGATTGGCATCTAACATTCTGCCGCTAAAGTCTTGCATCTGAAATCGATCCAGCGATGCGACAAAGGAGATTGTTAAATTGCATGAAGACGAGGGAGAGGACCACAGTGTTAGGCTGCGCTATTGGGTCCGGAGCCACCCCTAGCATCCTAGCATCCTAGGATGCTATCCATACAGCTCTGCCTCGAGGTACCGAGCCGCTCTCATGATGGCAGGCTGGCCACCAGCAATCATAAAATTGAGCGCCGTTTCACCGCCAAACATCTCGGCATCGTTCGGTCGGTGCACCCATCCATTACATCGAGGTTCCATCAGGATCACTCGTAGTGCTGCATGGATCCTCAGCAGTGCATCAGCACGCTGCCCCACCTCCGCTGTATGGATGCCCTCGTGGTCTCCTGATTGGATGCTGGACCAGTCCCCTAAAGAGATTCCGAGCAGATCGGCTGCTTGCTCATCATTCAGCTCCCAGAGCTTAAACTGCCAAGTAATTGCCTTCCAGCCGTCGTCATCTGTCATATTTTCAGCCCCTCCCCCACCGAACTTATACCGCCAATTTATGCAGGCTTGCATCCATTCTCTGCTCGCGCATTTGATATGATATACGGAGAAAACAACATGCAGGAACCTGATCTCAAACAGATATTAAATGAGAACAAATGGGCGATCACGAGCATCGCTGGCCTCCAATTTTATGATTATGACGAGGACGACGAGCTGATCGGCAGCATCCGTCCTGCCCACGGTGATCGCGTGCAGCTCGTGCGGCGTCCAGACAACAAATACGACCACAATGCTGTGGAAATCTGGTGGCGTGATGCCCGCTTCCAGCTTGGGCACGTTCCACGTCGCGAGGCAGCCGAACTGGCGCCATTGTTGGATAGCGGTGCCAATGTGCGCGGATACATCTGGACAGGTGGCGATGGGCAGGCATGGACTGCTCAGATCGTCTTGGTTCACGACGACATACCTGATGGCTGGTATACGAGATCTGTCGACGAGGCAGCCGAGGAGCTATATTCCTGGATGGATACCAGAGATCAGGATCCTGAACAGACCGTTGATGAGATCATCCAGCGCAGGAATGCCACCAGAGAGCGCCGTATGGCCATATTGGCGACGTTCATACCTCTCATGTTCACTAATGACGAACGAGACCCAGAACTGCCTCCTGAGCCGCCCAGGAGCCTCAGAGGGAAAACCATCGGGTGGTGGGATCAGATTCCGGATGGCGCTGGCCTGATGACCAAAACAGCCTGGAGCGAAGCCGGTTTCAACATCAAGCGTCGAGTGAAGAAGCCGTTTGCTTGGATCGAGTACAGCAACGGTCGCAGGTTCGTCCGATACGATCTCTATGCATCGAGCCAGGTGACACCAAAAAAGCCCACAAAAAAGCGGCCCTCAGATCGCCAGCTAGCCAAGAAGCTGATCAACGATGAGGTGATGTAATGCGCGCACGCGCTGATCCCTGATGATTACATCGCTCGCAAGGGACTGCCTGCACTGAGGTCATCATCTCGATCCGAGAGGTGCGTGCGGAAATCCTGTACGTCCGATGCAGCATGTTCCTCAATAGATCCGCAGTATAGGACGCCTACCGCCGCCACATAGCCGCAAATCTCATCACCCACGCGGTAGAAATTGGTATCCTGATCATTGTAGTCGCGGAATTCCTCGATGCTCTCATCTCCTGAAAGCAGCCCTTGGACCGCATCATCGATCTGAGAGGCTGCGTGAGCATCCTCCTCGAGATCACAACCCGCCAGAATGGCCTCTACTAGCTCTTGGGGGGACGATGGTTCTTCATGTTCACGTGCGCTGAACTGGGAAATATCTAGTTTTTTCATGGGTCTGCTCTCATTTTTCATTTGAAATATACAATATATGTACTGCCCATGCAATTTACTGACGAGCAAAGTACTGCCATTCTTAACTTCGGTTTAATGAGTAAGCGAAAGCCTTGATGTATTACGCACTCGCCCTCAACCCAAACTTGATCGAGAACCAAAACATGGAAGTATGATCGCATCATGACCAAAGATTCAGCATATTGGCGGGCTCTCTGGCTGATGAGAAAAGTTGGTGAGAACCTGCGGGGGTGATGTATTCCGCACCCGCCTGAGCGGTGTTAACATGCTGACATGTTGACACCGGAGGATGGCCGCATGAATGAGGCCGAACTGATGGAGCTCTGCACACGCGTCATGGGCTCGGCCGAGCTCGCTGAGCAGTGGATGAATCGCTGCTCGATGGCCCTTGGCTACGAGCGCCCGGCTGACCTTATAGATACCCAGTCCGGCCGTGAGCGGGTCCGAGTGCTGCTGATTCAGATTGAGGGTGGCGTCTACATCTAACCATTGACCGGCAGCCTGGTTCCGGTGATGATCGCTGCATGATCACGATTCTGCACACCGCTAGCCGAATATCCTGAAGTTTTCAGGATAACCCCGATTTTCAGTTCGGGAGGGCACAGGTGTGGCGATGGGATTTATAAACCCGTTTGCGCCAGATTAGCGTATCAGCGAGGGTTCGAGTCCCTCTCCTCCTACCATTCAATAGATGTAGACCGCACCTGTGCCATGGGAGGCAGGCATGACCAAAACGAGAGATGAGACCCGCCAGCACCAGCGCGAAATCCACCGCCGAGCAGTTGCTGGAGAGATGGCCTTGCCGGAAAGCGTACGCTTCATCCGAGAGGGACTGGGCTGGTCACAGTCATATTTTGCGGAGAAATTTCACGTCACCGTCGAGCAGCTCGAGGCCATCGAAAGCGGCGAGATGGGAGAGGCCTTCGCAGCCTTAGAGCGGATCGGCAAACTGTGGGGGTTCGAAATCACCTATGTTCGCCATATGCCTCAGGATTAGATGTAGACCGCACCTGTCTCACGCGGGCACCGTGGGCACTATCGAGAGCATCGCAGTGGCTGCTACCAAGTCATTCAGCGGGCCCTGAAACTTCATATTTTCACCGCGCACATCTGCGATCAGCGGATTCTCAGCAACCGAGAACCAGCCTTTCCCGGCGCAAACAAGGGTGAACTCTACGGTGTGGACAGCCGTTACATGTGCCACGGCACCAATCAGTAGTGTCGGACCTCCCTGCCCTTCAGCGATGCGGAGGGCACCAAAATGGGTGGCCATGTCGCTATACTTACCTTCCAACCAGACACGATTGGGTTTGTGGAGCACCCTTCTCAGGACACTAGGCAGGTTATCAGCAGTCACGCCTTCGGCCGCTGCCAACTTCATATGACTGTCAGTGAACGGTAGTCGCGTAGATCGTTGGCTCTCATAATGGACCCGCAGAGTTCGCCGGAATTCTGGGTTGTTGGGGACCGGTAGTTCAACACCGATTTGGCTCTCAATTCAGAGGTCGATACGGTCACGTAGAGGCAGTGTAGATGGCATTAAAAGCACCTTAGATTTGCTAGCACCCTATCATCCTAGGATGCTAGCGCCATATTTCATGGAGACGGCGCCTCGCTCGCCTCTTGGATATCTTGGGACCATTGGTTCATGAGAGGCTCCGGGTCTTTGCCTGCAATGGAAGCTGCCAGCACCTCCCTGCCCTGCTCTCCAATAGTGATCCTACGCAGTGGTTCCTCACTGCCATCAGGATCGTACGACGTCAGTTTCCCTGACTCCTCCCCGATGGCAGGTTCATAGGCGTCAATGACGTGATCAGGATCACTCCAGTCAGACCAGGCAGCGTCGTTGACGTCGTTGTTATCCTCGACGTAATCGATCAGCCACTGGGTTGCTTCCCACTGCCGCACCTCGTCCTGGTCACTGTACGCGTGTGGGCTGTCACCACGGACGTTCAATTTCGTTGTCATAATATACTCCTGTTGTTGCCAAAATTGGCAAGCTGCCTATCCGGCAGAAAACATGTCGCTTGGACGACTACGTGATCATATATGCTCGAGGTTGCATCGTGGTTAACCATCCTAAACTTTGATGGCGTCGATCCGCGCTTGAATGGAAGCTCGGCGCTCCGGATCCGTTTCGATCTCCAAGTCCTCTTGCAACCATCGGCGTTGGCGCTTGAGAGCAGTGACTGAATTTGCTCGCGCACGTACACGTAGATCAGGTACACGTGCGTACGTGATGCCGATCATGATCTTAACTGAATCCAAGAGCATTCGGCCGTTATCTAGGTACATTTCGGCCAACGCCATCCGGATCACAGACGCTGGATGCACACCTAGAACGTCCGCAGCGCTGATCACCTGGTCATGCAAGGTGACCTGAATCCTAATGGCAGAGCGAACTTCATCAGTCAGTTCGTCAATGATGTCGTAATGCCAAAACGAGTTGCCCGTCGCCCCCCGGTCCGCTTGCCAATCCCAATCGAATTTGATCGGCCGGTACATCGACCTGCGATAACGCCGGTTCTGCTTAGCGTCCTCCAGCATTGCTGCGCAGGAGTTCTCGATCAGTTCACCGAGGTCAACGGTGTTGAGCCAATGCCGAATGCGAGCAATCTTCTCAGCATTCGGCAGCTCTTTCATCGCTGTGCACATGTTGACTGTCGTCACCCGCGTCCGCTCTGACGCAGGACGACCAGGGCCTGCACTAACCTCTGCTGCATCCTCACCCTGCTCTTCGATGTACTCCTCTACGTCCGTCTGCTCGTTCATGTGGCATCCTACCTATAATATAATTAATTATTGTATTATATCCCCCTACATATAATAATCCTAGGATCATAGCAGTCTATTAACCTATGATCCTAGAAAGCGATATTTATGGGCCGTACTTGGCCTTCATGAGCTCGAAAGCTTCCTCCAGGACATCTGCCGGGGTGACGTCGTGATCGAGAGCCCAGCGTTTGATGTCGCGGCCGAGCCCTTGAGATACCCGAAAATTCATCTGCTCAGTCGCAGTGCGCTCTCGGCGAACAGGATTCAGTGGGCCACGCTGACGGCGATCCGATGTTTTTGCTGGCTCGACATCACCGACGCGCTCAGCTGCGTCTTCGATCAGGCTGCTGGTATTAAGTGGTTTCCGTGCCATATTATTGTTCTCCTCGGGCAAGTTCTGTCACTGCTCGTGCAAGCAGGGTCATGTCTCTGGCAGCATCGCTGGATGGTGCGTATTCAATTGCTGTTTGAGCCGCATATGTCGCGTCCTGATGTGCTGCCAAGCTTCGCAGTGGGCGCAAGACGGAGTGGCCATTGCGCGCCGCCATCGCCTCTAGGTCGGCTAGCACCTGGCGATGTAGCGAACGGGTGGTGTTGTACTCATTCATGACTACGGCAAATGGGGTCCCGAGCTGTTTCGCGATCCTCATCGTTTTGGGAAGCACCTCGACATCATTGGCGCCAGCGCGTGTTGGCATGACCGCAAAGTCGGCGACACCTAGTGCAGTTCTCAGATTGATCTCACCGGAATGCTCAGGTGGCGTATCAATGATGAACCAGTCGACACCATCTCGTTCCGCTTGCTCGATGAGATCAGGGAGCTGCTCAATGCGGCCTGCCACAGCATCTGGCTTGGTGACACCCTCTGCTTGGCGGCGCTCCACCCAGCGGGAGGTCGTCCCTTGATGATCGGCATCGTAAACTCGGGTATACCCCGCGAGGGAGACAGAGAGACCCTGAGAAATTGTAGATTTCCCGACCCCGCCTTTTTGATGGACCACTGAAATTACTATCATATTCTGCCCTCTGCCTGCCGATTCCTATCGCCCTAGCTTCCTAGGATCATACTTCCCTAGCATCCTATCATCCTAGGATATAGCAATCAAAGGTTAATTTCTGTAACCGTGTGAACTTATGAGGAAAGAGGCAGCTGGAGCGGGGCTTTGGCGTTAGAAGATCCGTCATAGATAACCTCGGGGTCCGCATCGGTGGCGCAGACCCAGGGGCGCTTCAGCCTACCTATGTTCACCAGGCCATCGTCATCGCTGCGTGGGACAGAGGCGGCCTCGAGGATGTCATCGGCCGAGATATCGCCGCCGACGATGCCGGTCCATGACTCGAAGCTGAGCACCGGTTCAGCATACGGACATGCATCCTCCAGTGTATCGGTATAGCCAGACAGTTGAATGCAGCGACATATATTTTCGCGGTCATCGCAGGGCAGAACCCAGTCGACGCCGTTTTTTCTGAGAATGGCATCGGTAACGCGACCAGTTCCGTCATGCATCAGCTCCAGGAGCCAGTCGTCGTCGATGAGGCCGGTCCAGCTATCATTCAACGCCGGGTCTTCTTGCAGGATGAGATGTGTTTCAAAGTTCATGCCATCCAATATGGGTAGCGAATATTAAACGTTCGTTCACATTTCAGATCAGTGTCTGGGATCATAATTTCAGTAGGGTAGGGGGCCTGATCATCATATTTTTTGTAGTCATTTTATAATACAACTACTGCGGCCGAACTGCTCGTTGTAGCGTCCGGATCGAGATGGCGTTGGGACCTCCGAGCAACTGTTGTATTTGTCGCCAACTCTGCCCGGCAGATCTCCAAGCTACGATCTGCTCGCGTTGACTGTGATTCAGTGATCGACGTCTGCCGAGTTCGGTACCTCTACGTCTAGCAGCCTCGAGACCGGATTTCACACGTTCCCGGAGTGTCTCTCTTTCGAGCTCTGCTAAGCTGGCCATGATGGTCAACATCGCCCTACCCATGGCGGTCTGGGTGTCGAAATCTCCTTCCAGAGTACGAAACCTGATTTTCCGTCGTTGGAGATCTTCCAGCTGTTCCAGGACGTCCAATGTAGACCTTCCCAATCTGTCCAGGCGCCAGACCACCAGCTCGTCACCTTCTACCAGTCGAGAGAGGAGGGTATCTCTCAGAACCAGTGATTTGGCGCCCGACATCACTTCCTGGACGATCTGCTCGCATCCTGTCTGCTGGAGAGCGTCGACTTGTAGATCGTGCCGTTGATCGGCCGTCGAAACCCTCGCATATCCGTATCTCATTCTGTCACCCTGTTTTTGTCGTTTTTTGAGCACATACAGGTTGAATCTTAAAAAGACGACAAAAACTAGTGTTTTTGGCGGATAGCTTGTGGCAAAAAGTGCTACTTTCGCCTGCAATCAGGCAATCGAGAACCATCGGAAGCATGTCCGCTCTTATCCAATGAATTAAGGTTGGGCGTGGGACAAATACTCTATAAAGTTGGTTCTTATTAACCTCCGGAGTAAGTGGTTCCAATATGTCTGTACCTTTGATCAATAAAGTAAATCCGGAACCTATCGAAGACGATCTCGAAAGGTCTGCTCGCGTGGCACGACGGGCATTGAGTACCCCCATAGCGATGATTTCCTGGTTTGACCCTATGGAAGGGGTACATCAGGTGGGCTCAACGGAAGAAGTCATCGATCTTTCTGGCGAAGAGCGAAATTTTCAAATGGCACTAAAAATTGCCAAGCGTATCGTAGCCCGTAAGCAGCCTTGGGCTGTTTCTGATGCGCGCGGCAATCCGATACTCAGCCAGACCTCTGCGGTCAAAGAGGGTGGGGTTATGAGCTGTATCTCAGTCCCTATACACAACACACAAGACGGCAACATACTTGGTGCAATATCCTGTGTAAGTCTCTCACCGCGCGCCTGGACAGAGGAAGATTTGCAGGTGTTAACGCATCTTGGCCAACTAGTTGATCGCCAGTTCGCATCGGGTACAAGAAAATCCATTGAAGCATCCAAGACTAGTCAAATTAAGGATAAGCCCGCTTCCAATCGGTTCTGGGAAACTGCCAACTATGAGTTTCGCACTCCTTTGAAGCTTATCTCTGAAGCCTCCCGCGTGCTTAACGATTTGAATCTTGAAGGCTCCTCAGGCGCTCTTGTCGGAACTATCGCGCGCAGTTCAACGCAGCTTCTGGCTATAACGGACGGTCTCATTCGGGTGTATGAGCGCGACGAAGGTGGCGCCAGCAGTCAAAACGAGAAATCAGACTTACTAAGACGGATTAAGAGCGCTGCGCTCCTTCATTGGACTCAAGCGGCATCAAAGGGTATTACTTTGACCGTAAAGGATCGACTTGAGACGGATTTCAATCCTGTTGTGGACAGAGCATGCCTAGCGGAAGTTGTTGATCATCTCGTATCAAACGCAGTAGCGGCTAATACGGAAGGCGCTGTTAGCATCGAGCTGGAAAGTGATGCTTCCTCGAACTTGCTGATAAAAGTAAGAGACACAGGCTTGGGGATAGCTCTAAAGCACAACATAGATTTGTTGACTAAAGGATTGACGGCGCAGGAAGGAAGTTTCGAAGAAACTTCGATCTCTTCTCTCATACCTGTCCAATTAAGATTGGCATCTATAGGCGGGAGCCTGAAAATATCTGGTAAATTGGGGGTCGGTTCGCAATATGAAATTAGGCTACAAGCTACTCCACATACGAACCGGACATCGCTTCCCTCGAAGCCCGGTTCAAGAAGTCGGCTGATTACCTGTCTGGAATGTGGCGAACAGATGAGCCTTTTGCGGCGTCACCTTATGCTGGAGCATAATCTTACGCCCGAAGCTTATCGGAAAAAGTGGAAGCTGCCTGACACGTTCTCATTAGCCAGCCCGGCCTACGAGTTCAAACGCGCCGCTACGCGAAGGAAGTAGGGCGTTTACAAGCTGGATATATGAGAAGGGGGCAAGCCATTTGGATCCCCCTTCTGTTTTGTCCGCTTGCTTCACGAGGCTGGCATACTACAAATGCCAGAACCTATCTGTGCGGACGGATTGCCTAGGTGCTTCGGGTCCCTAGCGCAGTCAGGTGCGGTTAACGACTATTGGTATTAACCGCTTCAGCGACAACCTTCAAAAATTCCTTGCGTCGGAACGGCTTGGATATTGATCGGGTCGCTCCTAGGAGCTCAGCGCTTTCAAGCATGTTATCCAAGAGGTCGTTTAAATATTGTCCGCCACCCGATATCGCGACAATAGGAACCTCGGTGTTTTCTCTCCGAATCTCCATGATAGTCTCGATGCCCTCTCTGCCAGGCATTAAAATATCAGTGACGATGACATCTGGATTGGTCAGACGGTATTGCGCCACTCCCTCCCGTCCATCCTTTGCCTCGGTCACTTCGAAACCCGCCGAAGACAGCATACTACGTATGGTCTCACGCACGTCTTCTTCGTCCTCAATCAAAAGAGCTTTCTGCATCTTATCGGGTTACCTTTTTAGTTAAGCATCCATTTGTTTTGCTTCATTTGCCTTGGTATCACAGAAAACGGCAACATGGTAACCCGTTAGCCTAGTCGGCCTTTCGGCACCAGGATGAGTACAACAGCTCGATCAAAACTAAAATGCTACTCTTTGGGCTACCCATATTACCGTTTGGCGGTGGTAAGCCTAACCCACTATTTCTTTTCGTCAAAATTGTGTTCAGAAAAGAATTTTTAGGCATATCCTTTGGCAGGGCGTAAAGGCCACAGTAGACGGGGAGCTTGGTCTAGGGAAGCTCATAGCGCTGGAGAAAGATTCACGCTTCCCGGCTACCCTCTTCCAAGATTTCACGCACCTTCGCTGCAAGTTGCTCGCGCCGGTAGGGCTTGTTCAGCAACTTCACACCCGGGTCTAGTTTGCCGTGGTGTACGATGGAGTTTTCAGTGTATCCAGATGTGTAGAGAACCTTTAAGCTTGGTCGCAGTTGGCGCGCCAAATCCGCCAATTCTTTTCCCCCCATACCCCCAGGCATGACTACGTCAGTGAAGAGCAAGTCTATCGACGACGTCTGCTTTAGGATCTCAATGGCCTCGGCGCCTGCGGATGCTTCAAGAACCTGATAGCCTAGAGCGCGAAGTTGTGCGACGACATGCTCCCGTACAGCACTGTCATCTTCAACTACCAAAATGGTCTCGGCGCCACCGACAAGTTTTGATTTCGCTCGCGATGTCACAATGTGCTGTTCTTCCGTTCGGGTACGCGGGAAATACATCTTGACCGACGTTCCTTCGTCCGGCTCTGAATAGACCCGGATATGCCCCTTGGATTGTTTTACGAAGCCAAAAACCATACTCAGCCCCAGCCCTGATCCTTTACCCATCTCTTTCGTCGTGAAGAACGGCTCGAAAACCCGGCTTATGTTTTCATGTATAATTCCATGACCTGTGTCGGTAACAGAGATCATTACATATTGTCCTGCCGGAACATCTGTTTCCGCAGCGACGTAGTCATCGTCTAGCATAACATTGGCGACTTCAATCGTCAGGAATCCACCTTGGAGCATCGCATCCCGTGCGTTTACCGCCAAATTAAGAAGCGCTGATTCCAGTTGCGCAGCATCGACTTCCACCATCCACAAGCCGCCGGAGCGGACGAATTCAATGTTGATGTTTTCAGGGAGGGTGCGCCGTAATATATCTTCCATATTTTGAATAAGTTGTGCGGCATTGAGAACTTGGGGCTTCAAAGCTTGCTTTCGTGAAAATGCAAGTAGTCGCTTGGTGAGCTCAGCCCCCCGTTCGGCGGCGCTGAGCGACATCTTTGCAAGACGCTGCAAATGCGGTTGTTCAACGAGTTCGTCTTCTAGAACTTCGGAATTGCCCAATATGACCATCAATAAGTTATTGAAGTCATGGGCAACACCGCCGGTTAACTGGCCCACCGTTTCCATTTTTTGGCTTTGAAGGAACCGCTCTTCGAGCTGCTTCTGTTCGGTAATGTCAGTCAACGAACCGAGAATGCGCATGACACTGCCATCTGTATCGTATTGCGCAAAGGCTCTATCTTCAACGAATGCCCAGGTGCCGTCTGCACGCTCGAAGCGATATTGCTCCCGTACCGAACTGGTTTCGCCAACTTTTATTCGTTGAAAAGCCTCGATAACACGCTCAGCATCCTCTGGATGGACATGCGAACTCCAGACTGTAGGTGCAGGCCCCGACCACATGTTATCCGGTATATGCCCGAAGATGTAGCGCAAACCTTCGCTCCACCATTGCTCATTGGTTGCCGTATCCCATTCCCAGATGGCGCTGCCTGCTGCTTTGGTAACCAATGAAAACCGCTCTTCATTCAACCGGAGAGCCAACTCAGAGTTTTTGCGCTCGCTGATGTCGCGTTCGATGGACACCCAATGAGTAAACCAACCTGTCTCATCGGCTAAAGGCACAATATCCAATTCCAGCCAGAATTCTTCGCCCGTTTTTGTATAATTGATCAGTTCGGCGCGTACGGGTTGCCATTTCTCCAAAGCTCTACGAATGCGATCAAGCTCTTGTTGCTGTGTCTTTGGCCCCTGCAATATCCGAGGCGTCTTGCCGATGACCTCTGCGCTGGAAAAGCCAGTGAGCCGTTGGAAGGCATCGTTGACATAGACGATCCTTGGGCCGTCAGGCCCAGTGATAGGTTCGGCTTCAGTAATCAATAAGATGTCATTCTGGCGTGAAACCGCAGCTTCTAGAAGACGTAATTGTTCGTCGCGAATGCGCTTTTTGGTGATATCGCGGAAATAGACGGCCAATCCATGCGAAGTTGGCTCAGCGCTCACCTCGAGCCAAATGTTGAGCGGTGGGTAGAATTCTTGAAACCGGACCGGTTTACCCTCCGCCACTGCACGTTCATATTCTCTTTGAAACTTGCCTCCGCTTGCTTCCGGGAATTCTTGCCAAATATTTTTTCCAACCAGATCCTCTTTCCTTCGGTGCAATAGTTTTTCTGCCTGAATGTTGATGAAAGAGAACCGCCATTGAGAATCCAGCAAAAGAAAAGCATCACTCATTCCTTCAAGTATTTGTTCGAGCCGATGAGAGGTTTCCTTTGCTGTCTCCCGCATACCTACCAGTTCCGTTATGTCTTGAAACGCTCCCTCAACAGCGACGACCTCTCCAATGCTATTGTGAATTGGTTCGGCCAGCGCGCGCACCCAAACGCGCCTTCCCTTGGCAGTTTCGATCTGAAGAACTTCATCAAAGGGTAGCCCTTGGCTGGCACAAGCCTCGAACCGATCACTAATCCGTTCTCGATGCTCTGGGACATAATAGCCTATTGCGTCTTCAAGCGTCGGTGGTGATATTCCCTCTGGTTCGTCGTGAATAGCAGCAGTTTCTTCGTCCCAGAGGAACTGCTCGACGACAAGATCGACGCGCCAGCTGCCAAGGCGCGCAAGTCGGCCTGCAAGTCGTTGGCGTCGGACATTACGAAGCAATTCTTCTTCGGCAGCCTTTAGATCAGTGATGTCCTGTACAATTCCAATGAGAATGTCTCGCCCATCGACAAAATGTCGCGTCCCGACACCACGGATGTATGAAATCGCACCGTCGGTCCGGACAACGTGATGTTGAAAATCGATTGACGGAGCATTAGAATCTATAAATTCAGTCAGCTGCGAAGCCAGTTGTTCCCGTTCCTCCGGAGGCGCGAGTAAAAGATACTCGCCAAAATCTTTCGGGGCACGGGCCTGCCCATAGATATCGCGCACCCGAGCTGACCAGTTGAAAACATCTCGTTCAAAATCATACTCCCAAGAACCCAAATGCAGGAGCATCTCCGCTGTCTTAAGGCGTTTGTCTCGTTCTTGAAGCGCTACCAACGCTGCGCGGGCGTCAGATAATTGCATCACGTTTGACTGTTCATTTAAAAGGGAAGGCTGAAGATTTGGACCCGCCTTACTCAATATGCTGGTAAGATCTTCAGCGCGATGGACGATATAAATGATGTTTCCCCGAGTATCGAGCACTGGTTTGTTCCTGAGAAGCCAGAAGCGCTCTTGGAAAACCCCGTCGGGATGCTGCACCGGATAGCGTTGTAGGTTCATCACATCACTCACACGGAGCGCTTGCACGCGCTGTAGAGAGGCGTGAAGGTTGCGTGTCCCATCTGCTTCAGGCTCAGATGGGTCGTCAGGGAAAAGGTCTAAGAAGCGTCGACCCAAAATTGCTTCGCGCTCGAGCATGACTGCCCGTGCATATTCGTCACTGACAGCGATGACCCTATAGTCATCAGGGGTCAGGATCAGTATATTTCCAGGAAGGCTATCGAGGAGAAGCGAAAGGTGTTCAGTCGATAAGTCGGCTTGCGCGCGCAACGACTTGCTTTCGCGCTCCAAGGCGTTTGCACGCGCTTGAGTTTGGTTTATCTCTGTAACGTCGCGAATGCTGGCGACGATCGCCTCGGCTCCATCGAAGATCACCTTTCTCCAATTGAATGCAGCATCGTATTGATCTCCATTCATTGCCTGAATAGTCCAGACGCCCGCGTACGAATTCATTCCGTTGAAATGTTGGACCTTATCAAGGATCTTGGCGCGATCGGTCTCCGGCCGTAAATCAGCAATGGTCTTTGAGCGCAAAGTTTGAGCATCATACCCGACCCAATCTTGGGCAGCCGAATTTACACTTAAGATTTTAAGGGTTCTGACTGAAAACACCCAAACTGGATGTTGGAGATGTTCGTACGCATCCGCTGCTGCACGACTTAATATCGGAGGTTTTGTCATTCAACTCCTTTTCGGCCCGCCCAAACCGTTCCGATTGCTACGCCAATAACATTCATACCATTATGTCATCACTAAGATACAGCCATCCGAAAGCCGTTTTTCATCGGAACGAATGTGATATCAGCGCTCCAAACTTGGTTCGGTCAGTCAATCAGCATCTTTCGCAGTAAATAGGGATGGACCGGGTGTGAGGATGCGGCTGGCTCTATGGCGTTTGTCGATTGCCCCCAGGCCATCATCGCCATCAGTCGGCGAACGCGATGGCGCCCAACGACAATCCCTTCGCGGCGCAGATACGCGGCGATCTGGCATGTTCCGAAGAACGGGTATTCAGTGAACGCGCGATCGTCTGCTTTCATCACCGACAGCGTGGCCTTGTCGAGCTCAACCAGCGTATAGTAGAATGCTGATCGGCTCAGTTTCATCAGCTTGCACTGTTGGCTTATGCTTAGCTTAGGATAGCTGCGCTGGATCATCGACCTAGCGCGCTCACAGTCGGGAAGACCTATTTAACTCAGTGCGCCGCTGTGCAAGTTGCATAAAGGCTGCGGGAGCTTACTTTTGCTACATACAAAAGGAGCCCCCGGTGAGACAGAACGAGTTTGAAGAAAAAGTTCATGAACTAGAAAAAGCAATGGTTGAGCGGCGTGCTGAACTTGGACGTACAAAAACTTCAGAAGCTGAAGAGCAAAAGTTGTTGAGCATCCAGAAAAGGACTGAAGCTCTCTTAGATGACGCAAAGCGGGCGAGGGGTGAAGAAAAGAAGCAGGATGTTATCCACCGAGCAAATGAAATTCTTATCGAGCTAAGGCAGCATCCCCTAGCGTGAACTATCACTTATAGCTCAGCCTTCGCAGTGAGGCTCTGCTTAGGTTGCACGGCGATGGAGAGCACGCTACGCGTTTGACACTCCCACCCGCACCAAGCACAGAGCCGATCTATGCGACAGCAAGAAGCAATCTTTTATATCCGCTAGGCCGCTTTTCTTCAAAAAACAGCCATTGAGGATGAGGCTGGCCAAGGCCAACCCCATCTGAAGGATGGCTATTACATCACGTCCCCAACTTCTTGGATTTCTGCCTCAACGTCATCACCGTCGAACCAGCCCTCAAACCAGCCTTCCTCTTCGACTGTGATAACCTCGTCACCGTCCAAATCTGCACTATTAAACGCACCGGTCGAAAACTCGTCTGGCGTTATTAGGCCATCTGAGTCGCCATCCCACACGGTGAAGGTATCATTCTGCCATGCGTTACCGAACTCTGATCGGTCAATATATCCTGAAGAATCGACATCGTAATCGGTAAAGGGCGTATTAAAGCTGGAATCGTACCAGCGATCAGTTCCAGCTTTAAATTCTTCATCTGAAATCCGAAGATCGTCATCCGCATCCCACCTGGAGTACATTCCGGTAGCGAACTCACCTTCGTTAAGTCCAACCTCGTCGTCGCGGTCCCATGCGTCATGAATGCCCGTTGAGGCAAACCCAGCATTGAACTCGCGTGAAGACAATTCTAGGTTCCCGTCATCGTCCCAGTCTGTGTATTTATAAGTTTCCTGGGCGTGGGTGATGGCAGGAATGAAAAGCGTGGCCATAATGGTAGCTACGCTCATTTTTTTAGCTAGTGTATACACCAGTACTTCCTCCTATTAGTCTGTTTCCTCCTATTTACGTGAATCGGCCCCTAAACCCTTTGGGTCATAGTCCTCTCACAATGTTAAAACACTTTCGATAAAAGCTAGTTCCTTAGATGTACTGTTCGGCAAGTCTTCGCCCTTAGGAGGCACGAGCGAACATATATTAAGAGTTCGTCAGAGCTCTTATGGAGATCACGGGGGAACCTTTCCTACGCGCTCACCAATGTCAGATCACGCCAGTGCTTTAAGGCCAGTTCATGGTCCACTACATAAAAATCTGGAACTTTCGCTCCATACAGTCATTGAATCAATACCGAGCTCCATATTCATTGTTGGTCGTACAAGCAAAGTCCTGTCGCAGATACTTCTTCCATGCGGCAGGTCTTTCTTTGTGTTGTATCCGGGCAAGAGCGATTGCACGGTACATGCCCAAATCTGAGCCTAGCAGTTCATGAGGCTGAACTGGCCTCGGCTTTCACGGAACCCCTTGCGGAAATCTCAACCCCACGGGGCGGGAAAATCCGTATCGCCGCAGGCTGTGACCAAAGTGACTGAGATAAGTAACCAAAGGCTGCGTGAAGGCATTACAATTGGACAGCAGAACATTGCGTTCAGGAACATGCTAGTGCAGAACTCTCCTGTGTGACACCTTCTGTCTTTCAAACCTTCAACTCTGGCTGTCGTTCATCTGCTGATGCCTTGGGGATTGTAAGTAAAGTGGGTCCCCATGACGCACGATGGCGGCCTGCGACGGTTCGCGGCACAAGTAGGCCGCGAGCGGACAACTTCCTGTGAGCGGGTATTTGGTGAACACTCGGTCGATCTCTTTCATGACATCGCCTTCAAAAAAGGAGTTGATATGGCTTTTGGGAACACCGGTTTGACTAAACGGATCCTTCATGTGGATGATGACCCTCTTATCCTCGATTTAGTTCAAGCGACTTTCCGAAATGATAAAGCGTGGTCCGTAACATCCCTGAATAACGCTGAGGATGCCTTGGCATTCATCCATAATCTCAAGCCGGATTTGATTATTGTTGATATCGCAATGTCAAATATGGGTGGGTTTGAGTTTATTCTTGAACTACGCAAAATACCGGAGACTGAGTTGACTCCGATCATTATTCTAAGCGGCAGAGCTAGAAGCCTTGGAAGGCACAACCCATTTCAAGAGATGGCAGTGGTGGTTTTGGAAAAGCCTCTGGACCCTGACAGGCTTCACTACGAAGCCGAAAGAGCGCTGGCTCGCGCCAGTCTTGACAAGAACCGACCTTGAACTGCCGCTCAAATGTTCCTGCATCCCAATACTCTTTGGTCCGTCATGCAATCTCTATAACCCGTCCTTCTCACGCCAAGTTATACGCCTAATAGTATTCGAAGGCCCCAAGTAAGTCATTCCGCCCCCCCCCCCGTAAATTTTTTTAGGGGAAGCTACCCGAGGCACCTTTGGTAGAAAGTGATCCATTCTTGCGCCTCTCGATCATGGACAGGGTGGTCCTTTTCACAGTTTGCAAACCTCGGAACGGTGCTTGTTCCGTCCCATCCAACCAAAGTACATGGCGGTTCTGGCAATAATCATCCTAGAGAGGTTGCAGTTTGCATAGAAGGTACCAAATTAACTCAGAATGAAGGAGGCTACCCCATGCAATGCCCGCTCGATGGAACTCAACTTGTGATGACAGACCGCTCTGGGGTGGAAATTGACTACTGCCCTAAGTGTCGTGGGGTCTGGCTGGACCGAGGCGAGCTGGACAAGATAATTGAACGGTCTAGCCCCCAATCCGCCCCTCGTGAGGGCGCCCACTTGCGCAGTTCGGGGCAAGATCACGACCATAGCAGGCCCTATAAAAAGAAGCGTCGTGAAGGCTTTTTAAGTGAGCTTTTTGACTTTTAAAACGGCCTTCTAGGCTTAGGTGGTACTCCTTGAAAAACCTTGCGTTTCGGACAAGACGTCTCGGCGTGTTTCTGACTGCTGCTGCGCTCTTTGGCACTTCCGCGATCGGGCAGGAAGCCGAGGAAGAGAAACAGCTGCGCATGCTCGGGAGATGTCCAAACTGTACCCTCGAGCAGATGGACCTCACCGGTCGCAAACTGACCGGAATTGACCTGACCGAAGCTGAGCTACGGGACATAGACTTCTCGGAAGCAGGCCTTAATCTATCGCTGTTTGACTACGCGACCCTTTCAAATGTGTCGTTTGCCTCGGCCGACCTTACGGGTGCCAGTTTCACCGGTGCCAAGCTCATCAATGTGTCATTCGAGAACGCGGTTCTCAAAGCCGCCGTTTTCGAAGACGCCATTCTCATCGACACCGACCTTGACGCTGGGATCTACTGCAATACGCAGGTGCCGGATGAGACCATGGTGAGCACCGAGTGTGATTGATCGACCGCCTAACAGATTTGGCTTGAGTACCCCCTAACCCTACCCAAGTAGTGTTCCATCCGCTCCCTACAAAAGGTCAACAGGCGGATGATCAAAAGGATAGACCAGATGCTTGCGCTCCATTCGATCCCGAATGCGTTTACCAAAGGCGAATGTGAGGTGATCATTAAGACTCTCTTCGAGGCGCCAACAGATGAGGCTCGCCTCGTCGGCCGAAAGAAAGACCACAGCCATCGCAACTCTGAGCTCGTTTGGATTGATGAGGTGGCTGGCATGGAATGGGTCATGGAGCGACTGATTGACCTCGTTCGGCAAGCCAACAAGGATGAGTTCGAATTCGATCTGCGCGAGTTTGCCGAAAGCCCTCAAGTGGCGATCTACAAGGCATCAGTCGGGGGGCATTTTTCATGGCACTCTGATATTGGCAGCAGTCCAACTGCCGGAAGGCGGAAGCTGACCTTGGTGTTACAACTAAGCGATCCTGAAACTTACGAGGGGGGAAATCTGGAGATTATGCCTGGCGCCAAAATCCTCACCGCCGAACGCGCGCAGGGGTGTGTCAGTATCTTCCCCAGCTTTACGCTCCATCAGGTAACGGCGGTAACAAGGGGCACTCGGTATTCAATGACTGTGTGGGCACATGGCCCTCCATTCCGATGACCATGAAGCCGCCCTGTATGCCTACTGTGGTCATCTTGTAGGCGCCCTGTAGGCCAACGGTGGTCATTCTGTAGCTCCCCTGTAGGCATTATGCTGAGGAAGGGCTTATTTTCCGAGGGCCTATACCGATCAGCATAAACGGGTTGGCGAAATGCAGGTAGCTGCGCATCAGGAAAAAGTCATTCTCAAATGCGCAGCTAACCATCAGTCTTGCTCCCAGATACCCTGGGTACTCTCCGGTCTCTAAAGAGTTAAAATTCTAGGTTTCCACCGGTTAGATACGCATAGCATCGGGCGCAGTGCCGCTCTCGACCCGACTACGGAACCAATTTGGCTGTCGGCCCTTACCTGTCCAAGTTTGTTTCTTATCGTCTGGATTAGCATACATTGGTTTGGATGGATTCTTAACCTTAGCTCGCTTTTTCGCAGGAGCTGAGGGTTGCGTTTCAGAAATTTCCCCCAGGGAGAATCCAAACTCTGCGGCCGCCTTTTTAGCAGCCTTTCTTGCCTCTCTCTGATCTCGGGCTCGAGCAGCCTCCAATGCTTTTTTT
>NZ_SZNL01000260.1:0-248 GCF_005068605.1 Sulfitobacter sp. 15WGC
GCCATTGCCAAAGGCGCAGGCGCTGCGTCATGGGCCTGCGTTGCAAAATCGCCCTCCGGGGGGAGGGAGGGCGATGCCCGCCGTGGCGCCGGGCAGGGCGTTTGGAGGCAGCACAACACATAAAAAAGGCGGGCCCGAAAGCCCGCCTCCTGCGCGATGTCGTGCTGATTATTCCCAGCCGACCGAGTTGAAGATCTTCTGCGCGGTGCCGATGTTCTCGGCCACGTCCGACAGATTCACGTCGTCGG
>NZ_SZNL01000261.1:0-248 GCF_005068605.1 Sulfitobacter sp. 15WGC
GGATGGGACGGAACAAGCACCGTTCCGAGGTTTGCAAACTGTGAAAAGGACCACCCTGTCCATGATCGAGAGGCGCAAGAATGGATCACTTTCTACCAAAGGTGCCTCGGGTAGCTTCCCTAAAAAATTTACGGGGGGGGGGGCGGAATGACTTACTTGGGGCCTTCGAATACTATTAGGCGTATAACTTGGCGTGAGAAGGACGGGTTATAGAGATTGCATGACGGACCAAAGAGTATTGGGATGCA
>NZ_SZNL01000262.1:0-247 GCF_005068605.1 Sulfitobacter sp. 15WGC
ATACCCAGCATATCAAGGGTCATTTTTGTGGGCAGGTGTGATCCCTCAACCGTGCGAATGATCTCAAGCTTCTCGGTTGCTGGATACCTCATTCCTCGAACTCCCCAGCCCCTGTCATGCTTTTTTTGAGCAGGCGGTTCTCAAGGGTTAGATCAGCCACGCATTCTTTCAGAGCCATGGCCTCGGATCGCAGATCCTTCACCTCAGGCGATGTCGCCTGACGCGCTGTGTCGCCGGAAAGGCGACG
>NZ_SZNL01000263.1:0-247 GCF_005068605.1 Sulfitobacter sp. 15WGC
GAATTTGAGCTGAACGACGATGATCGTGAGTATCTGCCGGAAGGGATGAAAGGCGCAAGCTATGTCCTTTGGCGCAACCTAGACAACTCGACTGGCCATAGGCTAACCAACGCGCCAGCCAAAAAAACCTACAGAGATCTAGAGAAAGATTTGGCCCGACTCGCAGCACATGCGGACAAGCAATTCACCTCACCAGAAGATGGTTCTGCGAAATCTCCGACAGAGACGCTTAAGGCTGCAACAGAGG
>NZ_SZNL01000264.1:0-247 GCF_005068605.1 Sulfitobacter sp. 15WGC
TAGCTGTGGTCACTTAGACCATAAGTTACTGAAAAGTATATAAAAATATTTAATTGTATCGATTGTTAGGCCCTAAAATGAGGTCGAAAAAGACCCCCGTAGTGACCAGACCATAAATAATTTTTTTAAAACAAACACTTACAGCAAGTGTTCGCATGCAAGATTTAGAGTGTCCTAGTAGATCCATAATCTGACCTCAGCTGCTGGCTAGGCCCTTTTCAGGCCAACCTCACACCTTTCCGGGCAA
>NZ_SZNL01000265.1:0-247 GCF_005068605.1 Sulfitobacter sp. 15WGC
GTTTCATAAATCTACTTTCTTCTGACTGGCGTGGCACAACAA
Organism: Sulfitobacter sp. 15WGC; assembly: GCF_005068605.1. Classification (NCBI taxonomy): domain Bacteria; kingdom Pseudomonadati; phylum Pseudomonadota; class Alphaproteobacteria; order Rhodobacterales; family Roseobacteraceae; genus Sulfitobacter; species Sulfitobacter sp. 15WGC. The sequence goes on from NZ_SZNL01000265.1 coordinate 43, forward strand.
TATGTTGGCCGGTTTCTGCGAAGCGTCCAAAGCAGCGCGATCCATCGTATCGGCATATGCTGGGCGGCGCGGGAAATGCCCCCCCGCCCAGTAATTTACAACACGTCTCGCCGCGAACTTCGGTCGAATCAACTCGATCTGAGTACTAGCATACTAGTCATTTATTGAGTAGGGTATCCCTAGACTTCTGGATCTGGCGGCTTCA
>NZ_SZNL01000266.1:0-247 GCF_005068605.1 Sulfitobacter sp. 15WGC
CAAAGACATCTCTGTGCCGTTAAGGATGAAACGAATGTCGCGTTGATAGTCCACGGGGTGCCTCCCAATCGCCAGTCTGGCTGTGATCGTCGCCGCTACGATAGACACAGTTGTTTAGGTAAAAAAATCACCTGAAACGCTAAATACTTTCAACAGATCGTTGAAAGTAGATCGGGGCTTGGGCATCCTCATTGGGTGAGGAGGTCACCTATATGTCTTATATCGAAAGCCTGCGCGTTTTCGTTCG
>NZ_SZNL01000267.1:0-247 GCF_005068605.1 Sulfitobacter sp. 15WGC
GCAGCGCCTTTTTCGCCTTGCGACAGCTGTCGCAATTTTTCAGCCCATAAATTAGCACATCCGTCTCCCTCAGCCCCGCGATCCCGCGCCCATTTGCGGATCTCGCAGCTGTTCGCTTGATTTTTTTCCAGTCCGCGCGATCTTTCTATTATGGCGGGTCGCAATTCAATCGCTTTCGCCATTCTGCTGAACGCAGAGACGCAAAGACAAAGGAGGCGCGGAGATTATGCCAACTGGCACCGTGAAA
>NZ_SZNL01000268.1:0-247 GCF_005068605.1 Sulfitobacter sp. 15WGC
TAACCAAAGAGAAGGTTTGCACGATCCGCACCCGCCGCGGGGCTGAGGTGGTCGAACTGCCGATCCCCTGCACAAACTGACCTGAAAACAACCTCTTGCTAAGTTAATGAAGGCGCCGCACCCCCCCTGCGGCGTCTTTCATTTTTGCAGCTATGTTGCGCATAGCCCACATGCACAGCGCCCGCGAAGAGCTTGATTCTTGCAATAAATTTGGAATTGCCGCAGAGTGTTGCCAAACGAGGGCAAA
>NZ_SZNL01000269.1:0-247 GCF_005068605.1 Sulfitobacter sp. 15WGC
CGCAGGAGCTGAGGGTTGCGTTTCAGAAATTTCCCCCAGGGAGAATCCAAACTCTGCGGCCGCCTTTTTAGCAGCCTTTCTTGCCTCTCTCTGATCTCGGGCTCGAGCAGCCTCCAATGCTTTTTTTACATCAGACAAAAGCCTTTCGAGCTCTTTTCGCGACATTGCTTTCAGATCATTTTTCGTATGCATATCAACCTCTATTTCAGATATGCGTCCATATATGTATTACTACACACTAACGTCG
>NZ_SZNL01000026.1:0-30337 GCF_005068605.1 Sulfitobacter sp. 15WGC
AATCATGTTCGGTAGGCTTAAGGATTGGAGGCGTGTCGCGACCCGTTATGACCGTTGCCCTAAGGTGTTTCTCTCTGCCATCGCGCTCGCGGCTCTCGTCATTTATTGGTTATGAATCCTGACCCTAGGTCTTCCAACGCTGCGCCACAATCTCCAGATGGGCCTCTACCGCCTCTTCGATATTGTCAAAATAACGCAGGCTGCCTTCGGCCAGAACGATGCCGGTGTCGCAAATCTCACGCACCTGCCCCATGTCATGACTGACTAGGATCGCGCTTGAGACCTTCATCCGCTCGCGAAAGACCTCTTGGCTCTTTTTGCGAAATGCCGCATCGCCCACGGCGGTGACCTCATCCACCAGATAGGTGTCAAATCGAATGCCCATAGAGGTACCAAAGGCCAGACGCGACTTCATACCTGATGAATAGCTGCGAACCGGCATATAAAAGTGCTTTCCAATTTCAGCGAAGTCCTCAACGAAATCGACCAGCGCATCGGTGTCGACCCCATAGATACGTGCCACGAACCGCACGTTCTGCGCGCCTGTCAAATCTGGGTGAAAAGAGCCACCGAACCCCACCGGCCAAGAGATGGATCCGTTAGAGACTACCTGCCCGCTGTCAGGGCGCAACGTACCTGCGATGATCTGCAATAAGGTCGATTTCCCGGCCCCGTTGCGCCCCAAAAGCGCCAGAGAATGGCCCGTAGGCAATTCCATGTTGAGATTGTCGATCACCACCTTACGCATGCCGCGCACCCGGTAGCTTTTGGTCAGATTCTCGAACCGGATCACGTCGCCCCCTGCCCGCTCAACTGCGGTCGCGGATCGAGTAATAGACCAGAACGATCACCGACCAGCTGAGCAACAAAAACAGCCCAACCACCCCAGCAATGGTGAAACGCTGAGGGAATTCACTTGTTTGTGCGAGAGTTGGGGTCACATAGGTGGCCAAATACCGGCTCTGACGAGCGGCTTTGGTCCGCGCCAAGTCTAGGGCAGCAAGCGAAGCGCGATAGGTTCCTTCAGCGAACTCACGATCCACCATCAAGCTTTCAAATTCCGCGATCAAACTGGGGTAATCTTCCCCCACAGCGCCATTTTCGGTGGTATCGCTGACAACGGTGCGCCGTTCATCGAAGATACGGTCACGGATCACCTCGATCCGACGCCGCGCCTGGACCAATCGGGGGTCGCCGTCACTGGTGGTCTCGCGCAGCAGGTCTAGTTCGATCAGTGCCTCGGCCAGCTGTTGCTGTAGGTTGTTCATCACCCCCATGCGACCTTGGATATCGGCCTCTGGGTCAACGATCTGGGTGCGAGTGCGGAAAGCGGTCAGGGTTTCGCGCGCAGCCTTCAGCCGAAGCACAGCCTCTTCCAAGTCTTCACGGGCATAGCGCATCGCATCTTCACGCGCTTGATTGTTCAGCGCGTTGATCATCGATTGGCTTTCTGCCAAGATTGCCTGAGCAATGGCCTGCGCCATCTCTGGATCAAAAGCCAGAACCCGCACTTCGATCAATCCAGACGATTGCGAGATGCGCACGATCCGCTGCCAGTAGGATTCAAGATCCTCGATGCTTGGATCGGGCCAGAGCGCGAAGGCCGGATCTTTTTCCCACAGAGCCGAATAATGCCCGCGAAGGTCAAGCTGCGTATCGACCGCCTGAATAAGAGCCTGACTTTGGATGAACTCATAGAGGATATCACTGTCGGCAGATGCTGTGGAGCCGGTGAGAGCTGCAAGCCCCCCAAGAAGCTCTGACGCGCCGCCGCCTTCTTCTTGGCGCACGGTGAAACCTGTGACGGAACTATATTGGTCTACCGCCACCAACCACATATAGAGCACGACTGCCATAAGGGGCATCATTACGATCAGTAGGAAAGATCCGAACAACCCCCAGTGGCGACGTTTCATCGTAGCGGGCGGCACCGTGGCATTGATCTTAGGTTTGGACACTGCAGGTTTCGCGACCTCAGAGTTTTCTTGAGGTGCGGGCTTGATGGGCTTCTGGGGCTCGGACGCGGGCTTTGCAGCACCGGGAGAGGCGTCATTCATGAAGGGTCATCCGGCCAAAGTCAGTTTGAATTCCAACTGTTACTCTTACATAATAGGATCTTGGATTACCAGCATAGGATGCGTCCGCGCCATGTCTCTTCCCGCCCAGCAACCCGGCCCCGGCAGCGGCGTGAACCGGCGCTTTGCTACGTTGCGCGCCGTGATGGCGCTAATGATCCGTGAGATGGCAACACGCTATGGCCGCTCCCCCGGCGGCTATGCCTGGGCATTGTTGGAACCGTTAGGCGGGGTGATTATCCTGTCGGTCGGGATGTCGATGATCGTACGCACCCCGGCGTTGGGCAACAGTTTCGTATTGTTCTTTGCAACCGGCTTCCTGCCATTCCAAGTATATCAAAACCTGTCAAACAACGTGGCGCGCAGCATCAACTTCTCACGCACGTTGCTATTTTATCCTGCGGTCACTTGGGTCGATGCCGTGATCGCGCGTTTCGTGCTAAACACGCTCACCGATGTGTTGGTCATGTTGATTTTGATCACCGGTATTCTGAGCGTCATCGACACCAGCATCTTGCTCGACATCGGCCCAATCTTAATGTCCTTAGGATTGGCGATCTTGGTCGGCTTGGGCATAGGTATGTTGAACTGCGTGATCTTCGGCCTGTTTCCGGTTTGGATGCAGGTCTGGTCCATCGTTACCCGGCCGCTTTTTCTTATTTCGGGAGTCATCTTTCTCTATGACGACATGCCAACCTTTGCCCAAGATATCCTGTGGTACAACCCGCTTGTTCATGTCACCGGACTGATGCGGCAGGGCTTTTACCCGACTTATCGCGGGGACTATATCAGTGAGGTCTATGTGCTCACAGTCGCGCTGATCTGTTTGTTTTTAGGGGTCGTGCTAATGGGGCGACACCACCGCGATATTCTCAACAACGGCTAAGGCGCCAAGGGCAGCTAGCTTCCGTCCGCCCAGGCCTTTACCCGCTCATGGCTGACCTTCGTGCGCTGCAACAACCCATCGCGCAGCGCACGGACAAACAGCCCCAAATAGCGGCAGCGCGCGCCCTCGTAATAGCGCAGTTTAAGAAACCATTTCAGGGAGATCAGCGGCAGGATCAGCCAGAACAGCCAGCCCGCGGCCAGACGGTACACCATCACCAAGTTGCGCGTGTAATAATAGACCTTCCACAGAGGCGTGATCCGGGGTGTATCTTCACCGATGGAGCTGAAATCATGCTCAAAGCGTAGCCCCGGATCAAAAAGGATCTCTCCCCCTGCTTGGCGCAACTTTAGCGTGTATAGAACATCGTCCCCGTAAATAAATAACGACCCATCCGGATAGCCGACCCGCGCAATGGCCGCGGGGGAGACGAACAGCCCAACGAAAGACGCGCCATCAATGGAAGTGGGACTTTCAGCCTCATACTCAGCCCGGCCAATGTGAAAACCATTGCGTCCGCCTCCAGTAACCGTCCGGCGTAAAACGGCAGGGTTCCAAAACGGATTAACCGAAGGCCGGTTCATATCGCAGATACGCCCATCGGGATGGTAGACCGCTGCGGCCCAGGCTTCGGCCTTGCTTCTGTTATGCGCGTGAAACGTCTCTAATGCTGAACGGTCTGGCCGTGCATCATCATCCATAACCAGTACCCAATCCGGGTCAAACTGCGATATGGCCTGCCGCATCCCGGCTTCAAAACCGCCGGCACCACCAAGGTTTGTTGCGCAGCGCAATACCTCCAATCGCGGATCTGTTTGAGTGGCAAGCCAGTCGCGTGTGTCATCTGTCGAGGCGTTGTCTACCACCAGTACCACGTCCAAATACTCAGGTGCAGTGGCCAAAAGCCGAGGCAAAGTCACCTGCAACTGGGCCAACCGATTAAAGGTAACCACCACCGCGACCACGCGCCCTGCCCCTTGCTGCTCTACTGTCACACCACTGTCCATCTTCGCTGCCTTGACCGTTTTGCTAGGGGCGCAAAGGTCACAACAACAATCACTTGTCAAACCTTGTCCATGTCAGGGTGACGCGTGGCGCTTTCCTGTGGCAAAAGAAACCGAATTTTACTTACAAGGTGCGCCATGCAGATCGAGAAGACCACCCTGCCCGGGGTATTGATCTTGACCCCTGCACGCCATGGTGATGCGCGTGGCTTTTTCAGTGAAAGCTGGAATGCACAAACCATGGCCGACGCCGGGCTGGATTATGAATTTGTGCAAGACAATCACTCGCTCTCTGAAACGGCGGGCACCCTACGCGGATTGCATTTCCAGACCCCGCCCCATGCGCAGGCCAAACTGGTGCGCTGTGGACGCGGGGCGCTTTTCGATGTGGCGGTAGATATCCGTCACGGCTCACCCAGCTTTGGTCGATGGGTCGGGGTCGATCTTAGCTTTGTGAATGGCCGGCAATTATTGATCCCTGCAGGATTCCTGCATGGGTTCGTGACCCGTGAGCCAATGACCGAGATTGTCTATAAATGCAGCGATACCTATGCGCCGGACTGCGACGCGGCGGTGCGATGGGATGATCCTGACATCGGCATTGATTGGGGACTGGGCGATCGTCCTCCGATCCTGTCAGACAAGGATGCAAAAGCGCCGCGGCTGACCGAGTTAGAGCCACATTTCCACTGGGAGGGCGGGGTATGAAAATTCTCGTAACCGGCGGGGCCGGATTCATCGGCTCTGCTGTGGTACGCCGCGCAATGGCGCAAGGGCATGAGGTGGTGAACCTCGATGCGCTGACCTATGCTGCTTGTCTGGACAATGTAGCCGATGTGGCCGCCCTGCACGGCTATATCTTTGAAAAAGCCGACATCCGCGATGCCGCAACGCTCGCCCGGATATTCGCGGATCATGCTCCAGATGCAGTGTTGCACCTGGCCGCGGAAAGCCATGTTGACCGCTCCATTGACGGGCCGGGCGCTTTCATCGACACGAATGTGACCGGCACCTACCATCTGCTTGAAGCCGCCCGCGCCTATTGGCTGCGCAAGGACCGCTGCGAAACATTTCGGTTTCACCATGTCTCGACCGATGAAGTTTTCGGGTCGCTCGGCGCTGAGGGTTTGTTCACCGAAGAGACGGCCTATGCGCCAAATAGCCCCTATTCAGCTTCCAAAGCCGCCTCAGATCATCTTGTTCGCGCGTGGGGAGAGACCTATGGGCTACCGGTGCTGCTGAGCAATTGTTCCAACAACTATGGCCCCTACCATTTTCCCGAAAAGCTGATCCCGGTGGTGATCCTTAACGCGCTCGCGAGCAAACCGATACCGATCTATGGCGCGGGCGAGAATGTGCGTGATTGGCTCTATGTCGAAGACCACGCCGAGGCGCTGTTGACGGTGCTGCAAAAGGGCACGGTGGGACGCAGCTATAACATTGGCGGCAATGCCGAGGCGCGCAACATCGATCTGGTGCGGATGATTTGCAGTCTACTGGATGAGATGCGCCCGGCAGAACACCCTTATGAGAAGTTGATCACCTACGTCGAAGACCGCCCCGGCCATGACGCACGCTATGCCATTGACGCCAGTCGCATCCGCGACGAACTGGGCTGGCAACCCTCGGTCACTTTGGCAGAAGGATTGCGCCGGACGGTCCGCTGGTACCTCGATAACACTGAGTGGTGGCAAGCGTTGCAGGCCCGAGATGGTGTTGGCCAAAGGCTGGGCCGGGTATGAGTTTGTTGGTTTTCGGACGCACAGGGCAGTTGGCTTTGGCGCTGCAAAAGATTGCCCAAGATGCCACGTTCCTCGGACGGGAGGGCGCTGATCTCAGTTCTCCCACCGCCTGTATCGAAGCGATCCACACCGCCCGCCCCTCTGCTGTAATCAATGCTGCGGCTTATACGGCCGTAGACCGCGCCGAAGAGGAAGAGGCGCTGGCCCATATCGTCAATGGCGATGCCCCCGGTGCCATGGCTCAAGCCTGTGCCGAACTGGATATCCCCTTTCTCCATGTCTCTACCGAGTATGTTTTCGACGGCAGTGGAACACGACCCTGGCAGCCCAGCGATGAAATCGCTCCCCTAAATGCCTATGGGCGAAGCAAAGCAGCAGGTGAAGCCGAGGTGCGTGCAGCGGGGGGGCATCATGCGATACTGCGGACCTCTTGGGTGTTTTCCGCTACAGGAAACAATTTTGTCACCACCATGCTGCGCCTTTCCGAAGCCCGAAATGCGTTGAACGTTGTCGATGATCAGATCGGCGGCCCCACACCGGCACTGGCAATCGCCGAAGCACTGTTGCAGATGGCAGGCGCCATGGTAGCGGGACAGGACGGAGGCACTTATCACTTTGCAGGGCATCCAGCGACCTCGTGGAAATGTTTCGCGCGCGAAACATTTTCCTGTGCGAAACAGGTTATGGAAGTGACTGGAATTCCCACATCAGAGTACCCAACACTGGCGGAAAGGCCGCTAAATTCCCGGCTTGACTGCGCAAGTTTAGAAACTGATTTCGGCATTACACTACCAGATTGGCGTGCGGCGCTGCAAGATATCGTGGAGAAACTGACATGAGCGCACGCAAAGGCATTCTGCTGGCTGGCGGATCTGGAACAAGGCTCTATCCCATCACCATGGGCATCTCGAAACAGTTGCTGCCGATCTATGATAAACCGATGATCTACTATCCCCTGTCAGTGCTGATGCTGGCGGGCATCCGTGAAATCGCAGTGATCACCACGCCGCAAGATGCCGATCAGTTCAAACGCAGCTTGCGCGACGGTGCACAATGGGGGCTAAATCTTACCTACATCGAACAACCCAGCCCCGACGGTTTGGCGCAGGCCTATCTGTTAGCCGAAGATTTCCTAAACGGCGCGCCTTCGGCTATGGTGCTGGGCGACAACATCTTCTTTGGTCATGGCCTGCCTGAAGCGCTTGCCGCAGCCGATGCGCAGCAGACCGGCGGGACCGTCTTTGGCTACCGCGTCGCCGATCCTGAACGATATGGTGTGGTAGATTTTGACTCTGATGGAAAAGTGCGCGCGATTGTCGAAAAGCCTGCCGTGCCCCCCTCCCATTACGCGGTAACCGGGCTCTATTTTCTTGATGGCAGCGCGCCTGTTCGGGCTCGTGACGTTACCTCTTCGGCGCGGGGGGAGTTGGAGATCACCTCGCTTTTGGAAATGTATCTTGCCGACGATGCGCTCTCGGTTCAACAGATGGGCCGTGGCTTTGCATGGCTTGATACTGGCACCCATGGCAGCCTGCTGGACGCAGGTAATTTTGTGCGGACACTTTCGGAACGGCAGGGGCTTCAAGTGGGCAGCCCCGAAGAGATCGCCTTCGGCAAAGGTTGGATCGGTGCCGAAGACCTGCGCGCCCGGGCCGAGACTTTTGCAAAGAACAGCTACGGCGATTACCTTTTAGGTCTGCTAAAATAGACCAAATGTTTCGCGCGCGAAACATTTTTAGAGTCTAAATTTAATCTCTAACGCTGAGATTTCAGCCAGTAGAGTAAGCGGTGCCGCAGCTCTGGCGTCAGATTATCACCCGAGATCTCAATGCGTTTGTCTTTTCCATGATCGCGCAGGGTCAAACCGGGGCGAATTTCAGTCTCTGTATAGACCGTAGCGTTAGTCTTGGCTTTCGGCACCTTCGCTTCTTTTTCTGGGGTAAGGGCCTGGGCAATCACCGCCTGTTCTGTTTGTGCATCCGTCACCTCTGCCTCCTGCAAAAGCTTGGTCAGCCGGGCTGCGAAACCGGCATCTTCTTCAAGAAACTTGCCCAATTGCAGCCCCATGCGTTCGCCCAAAGCCTGTGGGAAACGCAACACGCCATCGAGCTGACGAACCACTGGAAGAAAAGACCGGATCTTGGATCGCTTGGCGCGAGATGCTGCGCGAAACAGGCTCAACAGGGCAGCTTTGTCACTGTCGTAGACCCCTTCGTCCGCAGCTTTGGCGGCGATGCGGGCGCGCTCAAAATAGCTTAGCCCAACACGGATCTCGTTTTCCTCGACCATTGCCAGATAGGCGTCAGAAGCTTCGGCTGGCTTGCGCAGCAGGGCCAATACCTGACGTGTCTCCCCGCCCTCGCTGTTAAGCCGCATCAGCGCCTGACACCGTCGCCAGCCAGAAATCAGCCCATAGGAGCCACCACCAAGATCCGCTACTTCGATCGGGGTTTGCTGGCCTCTATCACGGAGAGACGCGATCAGAGCCTGCATATCTTCGTCATCTGCAACAACGCGGTCGCGGACGAGGTAATCCATCTTAACCTGTGCCAGATCCAGCATGGCGATCATTCGGCCAGAGCTTCGAGCATTGGCCAGTTCATCGCTCATCTGCGCCAGTGCGGAGGTGGCGGATGCCTCTAAGGCGACATCCGCGATGGGCGCACGTAGCGTGGCGGGGCCAAGCGGTGACATGGATTTTGTCTCGGGCGCGGCACCAAGATAGGCGGGGTTGGCGGGGGTTAGACGTTTGCGCTTGGCCATAGGGTGGCTCCTTGTGACGGGACGCCGGCACTCTGGCGGCGCGGGCTGAACGAAGGATTAGGGCGGCGTTCGTTGTAACGAGCGCGGTAGGGCAGGGCGCTGAAATGTTTCGCGCGCGAAACATTTTGGAGCAGTTCGCTCATTCCGCTGCCTCGCGTGCGGCAAGCTCATCGCGTCGCCATGCGCCAATCAAAAGCTGTTTGAAAGCGGCATAGGTCGCATCAAAAGTCTCTCGTCCACGCACATAGGTTTCGCGGTTAAAATCGCGGTAGTCGGCTTCATAGATCCCTTGGACCTGCTCATTGGCTTGACCGATCAGGGCCGTGAAATCCTGCCGGTGCGGCGATAGCGTATTGCCCAGATAGGCCTGCATCAGGGCTGCAAGCTCAGCCTGCTGCGCGCCATCAAAACGGGTGACCACGGCCCGCACTGCATCCCACTCAAAATTCAACTCGGCTTGGCCAAGGGCACGAGCGGCCATATTCTCAGCCTCTTCGATTGAGCCAAAGGTCGCATGAAGCATGTCGAAAAACCGACCGGTGGAATCAAACTCAAGAAACGATGCACCAAGCGGCACCAGCAGGATGTTGGCAGCGGCGAGACCGTTAATAGTCAGATAGCCGAGAGCAGGGGGCGTATCGATGAAAATCACATCGTAGCGATCGAGCACGCCGTCGGCCTCGAATGTATCGGTGAGTGCATCCCAAAGTTTCCAGCCTCGCCCCGACATGCGCCAAACAGGAATTTGGAACTCCGCCCAATAGAGGTTCAACTGGGCGCCGATTAGATCAATATTAGGCCAATGGGTTTCCTGGATTAAGCTATTGCTGTGAACCTCCAACGCGTCGCTCAGCGTATCGTCTAACGGCACGGGCGGGTCGCCGCGATCTAGGCGGCGCTGGTTCTCGATCCGTTGGTGGCCTGCGTAGTGGCGCGCCAAAAGCGGGAAGACCGTCTGCCATTCATCCTCTACCTTGCCACCAAAGATCGACGTCATTGACCCTTGGCTGTCGAGGTCGACGACCAGCACCCGGTAGCCATCAAGGGCAGCTGACATGGCCAGATGCGCGGCAGTTGAGGTTTTGCCTACACCACCTTTGAAATTGGCAACGGCAACCATTTTGGCCGGTTGGCCCGCGGGACGGTAGGGCAGGTATTCTTTGGCCTTGGACCCTTCTTGGCCGAAATGCGCGCGCAGGCGCAGCACCTCGTCAAGGGTGAACCATTTGGCACCGCCTTCGGTCTCAGACAGGCCTTGCGGCAGATCGGGATTGTTCTTGAGCACGCGACGGAAATGACCGGTGGCGACGGGGATCAGATAGCGGGTAATTTCCCAGGTGGAAAAACGGCGCAGGCTGCGCGCGCCTGTGGTCTCAAGCCCGCGGCTTTCCAGATCGCTACGCCCTGCTTTGCAGGCTTGGGCGATGGCCTCGAAACTAGCGGTGGTGGTGGCCGCGCCCAAAGCGCTTTGGGCCCTATCAGGATCAATGTTGAAATAGGGGGGCTTGCCCGAAATTTCTGCTGCCATTCTCGCCTCATGTGTGCGGTTTTTGGCAACGTATCATAAAAGCGCTTACATGGAAGGAAAGAGTGGCCTTATGTCGTATTTTCCAAGCAAACCTGAGTTTTTCGAGATCCAGTGGTGAGCCATTGAGAGGCTACAGCCATCTTTTTTACGTTATATATTCGTTAATAATACGTTACAGAGCGATGGCCCTACCGGCAATGCCTTGAGGTCTTTAGTTTTTTTTTGTGATTTCGTTTGGCCGTCCGACTCTGAAACGACGTTGAAATGACTCTGATCCCCCGAAGCTGCGACTCTGATCCCACGTTGGCGGGGGAGGGAACGCTGGACGGGGAATGTGGATAACTTTAGGTTGGGTGTCACTGAAACCCCGAAGAATCGGGGGCAGCAAACGCACCCTTAAACAGGGGCACGAGCAGAGGCAGGGGTGAGCGGCATATGTCCATCGCCCGCAATGAGGCGACAGGCGATGACAGCAGCAGCGGCAGGCGGACCTTTGTCCGCTCCCCGAGGGGCAGGCGATTTCTTTGTCTGCGATATTTTTGATGCCGCGCCCAAGGATGATCTGGGCACGATGGAACATCCGATCTTTTCGCTTTCCACCCGGCCTGACCGTCGCATCCTGAGCTATGCCCATAATGATACGACCGTTGATGTGGTGCCTTCGGTGAAGGGCCGCGCGACGATCCACGACAAAGACATCCTGATTTATTGTGTCAGCCAGTTGATGGCGGGGCTGAATGCAGGTCGCGAGATCTCGCGGCGGCTGACGCTCAAGGCGCATGACCTTTTGGTCGCGACCAACCGCGATACTTCCGGCGATAGCTATGCCCGGCTGCGCGACGCTTTCGAGCGGTTGGCCGGCACAAGGATCACTACGAATATGACCACCGGTGGCATTGAAGTAACCCAAGGCTTTGGTCTGATCGAAAGCTGGGAAATCGCCCGACAAGGCCGGGGTGGACGGATGTTGAGTGTTACCGTGGTGTTGTCGGAATGGCTGTTTCGCGCGGTGATGAACAAATCGGTTCTGACTTTGAATCGCGCTTACTTTGGTCTGCGCAAACCGCTGGAGCGGCGGCTTTATGAATTGGCGCGCAAACATTGTGGCCGCCAACCGGAGTGGCGGATCTCGCTGCCTATACTGCATAAGAAATCCGGCTCCGCCGCTCCGGTGCGGGTGTTTCGCGCAGCGGTGCGCAAGATGATCGCAGAGGGGCTGCCAGATTATGATATCAGTGAAGACCCAGGCGATATTATACTTTTTACGCGTCGCGGCCAAGTGGTGGAGCCGGGTGCGGGAGATGTGCCGCTGCTGAGCTCTGACGCGCTAGCCCAAGCGCGGCTCTTGATGCCGGGAGAGGACGTTCATGCGCTCGAGGCCGAATGGCAGGCGTGGTGGCGCGAAAGCGGCCAACGGCGGCTGGTGGTACCTGATCGCGCATTTCTCGGCTGGGTAGAGACTCGTGCAAAGCGGGGCCGATAAGCGCCAACAGCTTAATAGGGCTCGCGCACAAGCGCGCAACTTACAAAAAAAGTTCCCGAAGCTGGTGAACGCAGCATAAAAATATAGCGATAAAAGCGGAAATCCGCTAATAGGATAGCTATGCGAGCTTTAGTTTCCGCCATAATCGGCGTCATCACTGTGGGGGGGATGATCATTTTTTCGTCAGCCTCCTCTGCTATGTCCGACAAACCCCGCGGGGTCAGTCAGCTGATTTTGCGTTGTGATGCGCCGGTTGATCCCGCGCTTTGCAATGCCGTGGCCAAGGCGTTGCGCGCGGCGCAACCTGCACCGGTAAATATGGGTGTCGTCCCTGCCGGGGCTGGCGATACTGTTTTGGCCCTGCAGATCAGCACCTATACCGCCCATGCGATCTCGGGCCGTTTGTCCCGTGAAACAGGCGGCAATGGCCCGGCCAAAGGTCCTCAACTGGATTTTGACGTGATGGACAGGGGGCTTTCGCCCTCTTTGCTCGCTCAATTTGCCAATGACCTTGTGAAGGCCAGCGGTGCTCTCTTTTCTTCTAACTAGTTTTTTCCGGAGTTTTCTCATGCTCAGTTTACAGTCCTCCATCGCCCCGCTTGATTTTCACGGACCCGAAGATGAGCCCGGTCATGGCGATTCCGCAGTGATCAATGAAGTCGTCGACGCACCGGGGGGCGTATCTGCCTATTATACGATGGATGTTGGCGATACGTTCAACGGCACAATCAGTTCAACCATTGATGAAGATTGGGTCGCTATCGAACTCACTGCTGGGCAAAGCTATACCTTTTCTCTTAACGGCAACTCCCTCAGCGATCCTTACCTATGGCTTCATGGTTCCGACGGCTTGGTCGTCGCGTGGGATGATGACGGTGGACCAGGTCTTGATTCACTTATTAACTTCACAGCTAGCAGCAGCGGTACCTATTATCTTGTTGCAGATGCTTTTGGCACATCTACTGGTTCCTATACGCTGGAAACGTCGACTGTCGCGCCGCCAGAGCCGGTGGCCGTGGGGACGCTGGATGACATGGCTGACTTTCTGACCGATGGATATTGGCAATCCTCTGGCCGGTCAGGCCGCAGTTTTGACACCAGCAGCGACAATATCATCACCGTCAATATTAGCGGTCTGACAGCCGCAGGACAACAGCTTGCCCGTTGGGCATTTGAAGCGTGGGAACTTGTGGCCGATTTGGAATTCCAGGTCACCAGCAGCTACAGCGCCGATATGACCTTTCAAGATCACGAGTCAGGCGCCTATGCCTCGTCTTCGACCATTGGTAGCACGGTCCAATCCGCAACGGTGAATATTTCGACCAACTGGCTCAGCAGCTATGGTACCACAATCGATAGCTACTCTTTTGCCACTTACATCCACGAGATTGGCCATGCTTTGGGTCTGGGCCACCAAGGGGCCTATAACGGCAATGCCACCTATGGCACAGATGAGACTTTCTCGAATGACAGCTGGCAGCTGTCGGTGATGTCGTATTTCAATCAGAACGAAAATACGACAGTGAACGCAAGCTATGCTGCTGTCATCGGTGCCCAGATGGTCGACATCATTGCGATCCAGAACCTCTATGGCGCATCTAATGTTACCCAAGGTAACACCATCTGGGGTGAGGGCACCAACCTATCAGGGTACTTTTCCAACGCTTTGAGCAGTACCGGTAGCAGCTCAATCTATAGCGGACGGGCGATTAGCTTTACCATTTTTGACCGTGGCGGCACAGATCTGCTTGATTTAAGTTTTTCGACTACGGCTGATCGAATCGATCTGGCTGGTGGCAATTTCTCAGATGTAGGCGGACTGATCGGCAACCTTGGCATCGCGCGCGGCACCTTGATCGAGAACATCTCTGCAGGCTCGGGCGATGACACGATTTCAGGCAACTGGGCGGGAAATGAAGTCCGAGGTAATGGTGGTAACGATTTGATTCTTACAGGCGGTGGCTGGGACCAAGTCTGGGGCGGAGATGGCGAGGAAACCATCTACGGCGGCGACGGTAACGATACGCTTTATGGCGAGAATGGCGTTGACGGTGTTTATGGCGGCAGCGGCAACGATGTTATCTATGGCGGTGCGGGCAACGACACGGTGGGCGGCAGCGGCGGCAATGATCTTGTCTGGGGCGACGCGGGCGACGATCAAGTCTGGGGGGCTGCCGGACGTGACACCCTGCACGGCAATGACGGCCAAGACACGGTCGGCGGCGGCAACGGCAATGATCTTATGTATGGCGAACTTGGCAATGATATTCTTTGGGGCGGCGATGGTGACGACTCCATGTATGGCGGCACCGAAAACGACGAGCTGAGCGGCGGCGGCGGTGGCGACTATATGAATGGCGGCACCGGTAACGACACGCTTTGGGGTAGCTGGGCCAATGATGTGCTGGACGGTGGCAGCGGCAATGATCTGATCGGCGGCGGCAGCCAGAATGATTTGCTTTATGGGCGCGAGGGCGATGACACGCTGCGCGGCAGTTGGGGCAATGATACGCTGGTCGGCGGCGGCGGAGATGATGAACTCGATGCCGGTGTTGGGGCCGATACCTTTATCTTCTACGACAACTTTGGCCGCGATACGCTTACCGATTTCAGCATCGGCGAAGGCGACCGCCTGTGGATCGACGACGCAGTTTGGGGCGGCGGGTTGAACGCGCAGCAGGTGGTTGATCAGTTCCTTGTCACCATGTCGGATGGCAGCCTTGCGCTGCGCTTCTCGGCGGATGAACAGTTTATCTTGGACGGGATCACGACAAGCACCGGTCTTGCAGGGGTGATCGATATTCTCTGAGCGAGGATAGGAAAGCATCAAGACAGGCAGTGTTTAAACGCTGCCTGTCTTAGCTGGCAAAACTCGACAGGGTTAGCGGCGCACTGCGCAGGCCCTTGCCGGCGGGCAGCATGAATATGGCCATGTCATGGAGCGCCCAAGTGAAATCCTGCCGGGGCAGGGGCAGCACCAATGTGTGAAAACCGCCCTGACCAATGGCCCCATCATGTGCATCAAATGTACGTAGCAGAGGTTGTGGGCCTTCCCTCAGGTCGTCCTGCAATGCTGTATCCAAAAGCATCTCACCGTGCAGGCTACGCAGATAGGGCGTGCAGGGCGCACCGCTGACATTGGCCGCCATACCAAAGGTATCACCCGGCGCGAAATCCAAAACGCCTAAAGAGATGTTTAGCGCCAGCCACTCCGGCGCGCCGCTGATCCGTCCGGTTAGGTGGCACAGCTGGCCAGGGGGCGATTGTACCTCAAGGGCCACCGCGCCATTTTCATCGTCCCAACTGAAATAAATGCCATCGACCAAAGGTGACGTGTTAGAAGCCGGGCCTTCGTCGGTCTGCCCTAGGAGATGCGCCAAACTTCGCGCAGCAAGAAATACAGTTTGAGACACATCGGATCCGGCGTTGGAAGAGAAGGATGGGATTTAGATTCGTTGCTAGCACGGGCACGGAAAGCTTGTCGATGATCCAAGCCGTTGTCTGGACCTTGCCCGAAAGCTATGGTTTCACAGGCTTCATGCGCCGTCTGTCTTAGACTGGCCCTTTGCAGAGGAGCATCCCATGGCCCCGCCCTTGGAGCAAACCCCCTTGGCTGAGACTGAAGCGCGCAAGGAACTTCAGCGCCGGATGAAATTGGTCGAGGAGTCCGCACTGGCCCGACGCGCCCTGCACCTAGAACAAGAAATGCGCCAGCGCGAGGCAGTGCTGGCCCGTGCGCTGATGGATAGCCGCCGAGAGGGGGCCGCGATGGGTGCGGCCCTCGCCGAACGTGATGCCGCTGTAGCGGAACTGACAGAAGTTCAGAAGGCTTTGGCAGAAAGCCAAGCAAGCGTGCAGCATTTTAAAACTGAGCTTGACCAAATCCACTCCTCGCGCCTTTGGCGTTTTACGCGGTTTCTGTGCCGGAAGGAGCACTCATGACCGCACGGCTGTTTCTTGATGCGCAGCACGGGCTCTGCAACCGGTTGCGCGCTATGGCCTCAGGGGCCGCGATCGCCCGTGCAACGGGGCGTGAATTGGTGGTGATCTGGCAGGCAGATGCCCATTGCGATTGCCGCCTGTCCGATCTGATCGACTACACCGGCCCGGTAATCGAAGATGCACAGACCGCCGATCTATGCCGACATCTTGCGGCGCGGGTCTATAATTATATGGAGATTGAGCCGGGTTCACATTTCGACGAACCTATTCTGGCTGGGCAAGAGGCCGAGGCACTAGCTGGTCAGGACATCTACGTTCGCTCGGCTTATACGCTGGTCAGCTCTTTCAGACATCATGAAGACGAGCAGAGGTTTCTACGCGCTCTCGTGCCGGCGGATCCGGTATTGGAGCTGTTGGCGGGCGTGCGCCATCCCAATCAACTGGCGGTGCATGTGCGTATGGGCACCGGACCTGCTCATGACCATCTGGCTTGGGAGTCTCCTGAAAACTGGCCTGCCGAGCGTCACCGCGAATTAACCGAATGGCGTGCCCGCAGCCATGCGCGACATTTCATCGCCCGGATCGATCAGTTGATCGCCGCCGGAGAGGCGCAGACGATCTTCCTCGCCGCTGATCTGCCTGAGACCTATGCCGCCTTTGCCGAACGCTATGGCGACAGGGTCGCGGTCCTGCCACGGGCGCATTACGACCGTTCGGCGGTGCAACTACAATACGCATTGGCTGATCTCCTGCTGCTGACGGCGGCGGATCATTTTCTGGCCAGCACTTGGAGCTCCTTTTCGGATCTGGCCCAACGGCTCGCCCGCCCCGGCCGCGGATTTGAGCGCAGTGGGGAGAATTTTTGAAGCTGCGTAGGATGGCATGGGCCGGATTAATGTAAAGATTGTTACAATCTAAGCTGACAAACGCGGCCTGCATGAGCGTATATACCTATTTTCACAGAATTTCCTTGAGGTCCAAAACTATGAAAAGAGCACTGATCACCGGCGTAACGGGACAGGACGGATCTTATCTGGCGGAGTTCCTTCTGGAGAAGGGCTATGAAGTACATGGCATTAAACGCCGCGCCTCCTCCTTTAACACTCAACGCATCGACCACATCTACAAAGATCCGCATGTAGGCCACACCCGGTTTAAGCTGCATTACGGGGATCTGACCGACACGTCGAACCTCACCCGCATCCTAAGCGAAGTACGCCCCAACGAAGTCTATAATCTCGGCGCGCAGTCCCATGTGGCCGTGAGCTTTGAAGCCCCTGAATACACTGCCGATGTCGACGCCATTGGCACTTTGCGATTACTCGAAGCGATCCGCTTTTTGGGAATGGAAAAGACCACGCGGTTCTACCAGGCTTCGACCTCCGAGCTTTACGGACTTGTGCAGGAAACGCCTCAGACCGAAACGACACCGTTCCATCCACGCAGCCCCTATGCGGTGGCCAAAATGTATGCCTATTGGATCGCGGTAAACTACCGCGAAGCTTACGGCATGTTTGCTTGCAACGGCATTCTGTTCAATCACGAATCCCCCCGCCGCGGCGAGACTTTCGTGACCCGCAAGATTACCCGTGGTCTGGCCAATATTGCTCAAGGGTTGGAGCCTTGCCTTTACATGGGTAACATCGACAGCTTGCGCGATTGGGGCCATGCGAAAGACTATGTCCGAATGCAGTGGATGATGCTGCAACAAGACACGCCCGAAGACTTCGTAATCGCCACGGGCGTGCAATATTCGGTGCGCGAGTTCATCACTTGGACCGGTAAGGAGCTGGGCCTGACGCTGGAGTTCACCGGCGAAGGCATTGATGAAATCGCTACGGTCGCGGCAATCGAAGGTGCTATGGCGCCGGGTTTGAAGGTCGGTGATGTGGTGATGCGTATTGATCCGCGCTATTTCCGCCCGGCAGAAGTGGAAACACTGTTGGGTGACCCGGCCAAGGCCAAAAAGGTACTGGCCTGGGTGCCCGAGATCACTGCGCAGGAAATGTGTGCCGAGATGGTGGCCGAAGACCTGCGCACAGCGCGCCGACATGCGCTACTGAAAGAGCATGGCTATGCACTGCCGGTCAGCGTGGAGCAGGGCTAATATGCAAAGAATCTATATTGCAGGGCATCGCGGCATGGTCGGTGGTGCGATCCTGCGCCGGCTTGAGGCGCGGAAAGCGGCAGGCGAAGACCTTCAGTTGATTACCCGTACCCATGCGGAACTAAATTTAACGGATCAGGCTGCCGTGCGCGATTTTATGCAGGCCGAAAGGCCAGATGTCGTGATCCTTGCCGCGGCTAAGGTAGGAGGTATTTACGCCAATAACACCTATCCGGCGGACTTCATTTACGAGAATCTGATGATCGAATGTAACGTTATCCATCAGGCCTTTTCCGCAGGGGTGACCCGGCTGTTGCAACTCGGCTCAAGCTGCATCTATCCGCGCGAAGTAGCGCAGCCGATGAAGGAAGATGCGCTGCTGACCGGTGTGCTTGAACCCACTAACGAGCCCTATGCTGTCGCCAAAATCGCTGGGATTAAACTCTGTGAGAGCTATAACAGGCAGCATGGCACGGATTACCGTTCGGTTATGCCCACTAATCTCTATGGTCCCGGCGACAATTTCCATCCCGAGAACTCCCACGTGCTGCCCGCGCTAATTCGGCGGTTTCATGAGGCAGCTCAGGCGGGCAAGGATGAGGTGGAAATCTGGGGGTCAGGTAAGCCGCGGCGCGAGTTTTTGCATGTGGATGACATGGCCGAAGCGAGCCTATTCGTGCTCGGCCTTGACCCCAAAACCTATGCTGCCAACACCGAACCGATGCTGAGCCATATCAACGTAGGCACGGGGACCGATGTTTCAATCATGGAACTGGCGCAGATGGTGGTCAAGGTGACTGGTTTTCAGGGGCGTATTACCAATGATCTTAGCAAACCGGACGGTACCCTGCGCAAGATGATGGATGTGAGCCGTTTGGCGGATATGGGCTGGCGGGCGTCGATCGACCTCGAAAAAGGTCTACAGGAGACCTATGATTGGTTTATGAAAAACCAAAATACCATTCGCCACTGATCCGTATTTTCAAGGATACTTTATGCCTCATATTGTTCACCCTATTCTTCTTGCTGGCGGCTCTGGTACACGGTTGTGGCCACTTTCGCGCAAAAGCTATCCGAAGCAATTTGCCCAACTGATGGGCGATGAGAGCTTGTTTCAAGCCTCGGCCTTGCGGCTTTCGGGCGAAGGCTTTGCCGCGCCGGTGATCCTGACGGGGGCGGACTTCCGTTTCATCGTGACTGAGCAATTGGCCGCCGTGGAAATTGCGCCTGCGGGTATTTTGATCGAACCTGAAGGGCGCAATACGGCGCCTGCGATCCTTGCTGCTGCCCTAAACCTTGCGAGCCGGGCCCCCGAAGCGTTGATGCTAGTTGCGCCTTCGGACCATGTGATCCCGGATGCGGCAGGCTTCCGTGCGGCTGTACAAGGAGCGACCGAGGCCGCGCAGGCAGGTCAGCTAGTGACTTTTGGCATTTGGCCTGACCGGGCCGAAACTGGCTATGGCTGGCTGGAGATGAGCCAGGCACCTAGTGCAGATTTTGCGCCTGAGCCACAGCCTTTGAAGCGTTTTGTCGAAAAACCCGATAGTGCTTCTGCCCAAGCGATGCTTGAGGGTGGCCAGCACCTTTGGAACGCAGGTATTTTCCTCTTTTCAGTGCAGACTATCATCGCCGCTTTCGAGGTCCATGCCCCCGCGATGCTGGCACAGGTGCGCACGGCGGTTGATCACGCGGAACAGGATCTCGGCTTCACTCGTCTGGCGCCAGACGCTTGGGCGCAGGTCGAAGACATCTCGATCGACTACGCGGTGATGGAAAAGGCCGATAACCTGAGCGTTGTGCCCTACGGTGGTGTCTGGTCAGATTTGGGCGGCTGGGACGCTGTTTGGCGCGAGACGGGGCCGGATGAGGTCGGGGTGGTCACCACGGAGACATCCACCGCAATTGACTGTGAGAACACTTTACTGCGCGCCGACGATCCCCAGCAGCAATTGGTGGGCATAGGGCTGACTGACATTATCGCCGTAGCCATGCCGGATGCGGTGCTGGTGGCGCATAAAGACCGCGCACAAGACGTGAAGAAGGCCGTGGCCGCATTGAAGGCCAAAGGCGCAAAACAAGCAGAGACCCTCCCGCGTGACTATCGACCTTGGGGCTGGTTTGAGAGCCTCGTCGTGGGGTCACGTTTTCAGGTGAAGCGTATTGTCGTGCATCCCGGTGCCGCACTCAGCCTACAAAGCCACCACCACCGTGCGGAACACTGGATCGTGGTCGAGGGCACGGCGCAGGTAACCGTGGACGAAGAGGTGAAACTCGTGACCGAGAACCAATCGGTTTATATTCCCCTCGGCGCGACCCACCGGATGGAGAACCCCGGTAAGGTGCCCATGGTCTTGATCGAAGTGCAGACCGGCAGCTATCTTGGTGAAGATGACATCATTCGCTATAAGGATGTTTATGCGCGCGGGCAGGGGGCGAAGGGGTAATCTTATCAGCGTCTTTCGACACTAAAGGGGTGGGAGAGGTGGGACAGTCTGCCCACCTCTCGGCCTCTTTCAAGCAGTACATTGCCGTTAGCTTCGTGCCGCAACAAATCCCCGCGCGAAATCCAGCGCTTCGCGGATTGTTACATCCATATCTAGATAGCGATAGGTGCCAAGCCGCCCGAGGAAGCTCACCCCATCTTCCGCCGCCGCCAGCGCTTCATATTGGCCGAGTAGCACTTTCTCTTCCACTAGACGGATCGGGTAATAGGGGATATCATCTTCGCCACAGGCACGAGCGTATTCGCGGTAAAGCACTGAGCCGTCGTGGCCTTCCCAAGGGGCGAAATGCTTGTGCTCAGTGATCCGAGTCCAAGGCACCTCGGCATCGCCATAGTTCATCACAGCGCAGCCTTGGTAATCACCCTCATGGGTGAACCGCTCAAAATCCAACGTGCGGTAGCCAAGCCGCCCGAGCTTTGCATTGAAATAGCCATCCAAAGGCCCGGTCCAGATCATATGATCGGCACGGCCTGCCATATCTGCGCTGTAGGGCGTGTTAAGATGCACATCGATGCCGGAATGGTCGAGAATAGAAGCGACCATGGCGGTATAGCCAGACTCGGGCATGCCTTGGAACATATGGGCGAAGTAATTGTCGTCGTAGTTAAAGCGCAGCGGCAGGCGTTTGAGAATCGATGCTGGCAGGTCGCGCGGCGAACAGCCCCATTGTTTCTCCGTATAGCCTTTGAAAAAGGCCTCATAGAGTGCAGGGCCTACAAAACGCAGCGCCTGTTCTTCGAAGCTTTGCGGGTCCGTAATGGTACGGTCAGCTTGTGTTTCTTCAATGAAGGCGCGGGCCTCTTCGGGGCGAAAGGTCTTGCCGAAGAATTGGTTGATCGTATGTAGATTCACCGGCAAGGAGTAGACGGCCCCGGCTACGGTGCTTTTGACCCGGTTGCGGTAGGGTCGAAAGCGCGCGAAGCTATTAACGTAATCCCAGACTTCGACATCATCAGTATGGAAAATATGCGGACCATAGTGATGCACCATGACCCCGGTTTGATCACA
Organism: Sulfitobacter sp. 15WGC; assembly: GCF_005068605.1. Lineage (NCBI taxonomy): Bacteria > Pseudomonadati > Pseudomonadota > Alphaproteobacteria > Rhodobacterales > Roseobacteraceae > Sulfitobacter > Sulfitobacter sp. 15WGC. The sequence goes on from NZ_SZNL01000026.1 coordinate 21,043, forward strand.
GCGTGCAGTATGGCAATTACCGGCGAGATGGCCGCGGCTTTCCACCACGGTCACCTTATGCCCTGCTTCGGCCAATGTTCGCGCGGTAACGGCGCCGGACAGGCCGGCACCGGCAATGAATATGTGCATACAAGAAAACCTATTGTGACGTTTACCTTGCCATAAACTAGAAAAAATTTATAGTAAATTTATTTACTTTATGAAACTGGTATTTTATGGAAAGCGGAATGTTTGTCCGAATGTATTTTATTTTGCGGTTTCTGCACTCGAAAGTAATGTTTTGTCTAGAATAGATTATTTCATATTTAGGGGGAAGTTAGTATGGATATAATCTACGATAGCGAAGATATAATCGCCATTTATAATTCCGGTGATCATAGCTATGGCAGCATTATTCACTTTTCTGGTGCTTTGGTAAGCCAGGGGCAGATTCCTCCATGGGCTAAATCAGTGTTCTCCAAATGGCCCGGAGATACGATACTGATTTCGCCAAAAAATAAAAAGTACTTTGCTCCAACATTGGTAGAATCATTATTCTTACAGCTTCCTAAACTTAGAAAACCGATTATAGTTTTGGGAAGTAGTATGGGGGCTTATGCTGCACTAAAGTACAGTAGAAAAATAAACGCTGATGCAACTCTAGCATTCTCTCCACAATACGCAATAAGCCCGCATGAGGCGCCTTTTGATAAAAGACGTCATGCTTTCTACAACGCGAATATACATGGTAACATGGCAGTAAAAAGCTCTGATGTTTCGGGGCGGGTGTCGGTATTCTACGATCCTGATATTGCATTGGACAAACTTCACGCAGAGGAAATTCTTAAAAAGGTTCGGACAGCGCACATCATACCGGTGATATATTCCGGTCATGATCTGTTTCGGATATTTCACGATCAGGGCAGCATGGTCGGCGCGATTGAAGAAGTTTTGAAAGGTTCGGAAAGGATTCAAAGCCAGTACATCAGAAACGTCAAAAAAAAATCCCTCAACTATTTTGTTAATTTGTCGCAATCTCTGGCGTATCGAAAGAAATTTTCGTTGGCATCAAAAGTTATCGATAAGGCTTTTGATGAATTTGGCAAAAGGCGCCCATTATACTTTTGTAGGTCTCGAGTTCTGGAAGCTAAAGGCGATTTAGAGGGTGCATTTCGAGACTTTCTTCTTGGTTTCAATATGTCCTCTTATAATCCCAATCACGAAGATATTGCATTCGGAAAAAAACTGGCTTCCCATTTAGGTTTGGGAGAAGAGGCACTAAAGCTTGCTGAGTTGACCGTAAAGGTTAGTCCATTTCAGCCAGAATATCATATTGCGTTTATTTCTGAATTATTAGCGCAAAAAAAAGTACAAGGCTGCAGAAATGGCTATTTCCGATGCTTTACAAAGGTTCCCCACTAACCCACGTCTTTTGAATATTCTAAAAATAAATAGATAATGGCGTAAACGCCGGTCGATACCTCTTGTTTGGTGCGGCTAGCAGCACCTCATGACGTGCTTTGGGGGGGGTAATCCCCCCGTTTTTGCGGGGACTTGGTCGTAGAATTTACGCGGCCATTCTCAGTTTCTGGGCGGGGGTCATTCCGCCGCTGCCCATGTTTGGGCGCTCGTTGTTGTAAGACCAGAGCCACTCGGTGGCAATCTTCTGGGCCTCTTCAATGCTTTCGAAAATGTATAAGTCCAGCCATTCGTGCCGGACCGTCCGGTTGTAGCGCTCGACATAAGCGTTCTGCTGCGGTTTCCCCGGCTGTATGTGGGCCAAGGCGATGCCCTTGTTTTCGGCCCATTCCATGAGAGTGCTGCTGATGTATTCCGGGCCGTTGTCGACTCGTATGGTTCGAGGCGCACCACGCCATTCGATGATCTGGTTCAGCGCCCTGACGACACGTTCCGCGGGTAGCGAGAAGTCGACCTCGATACCCAGCCCTTCACGGTTGAAGTCGTCCAGGACATTCAGCAGCCGGAACTGGCGACCGTCCCCGAGGCGATCTGCCATGAAGTCCATGGACCAGACTTCGCTCGGCTGTTCTGGCACGACCAACTCGTCGGGCTTCTCCCGTTTCAGCCGTTTGCGCGGCTTGATCCTGAGGTTCAGCTCCAGCTCGCGGTAGATCCGGTAGACCTGCTAGTGGTTCCAGCCATGGCCCTGGACATTGCGCAGGTAGAGAAAGCATAGGCCGAAGCCCCAGGTCTTCTTCGCCTTCGTCAGCCCGAGCAGCAGGTCGGCGATCTGCTCGTTCTCATCGTACAGCTTCGGGCTGTATCGGTAGCAGGTTTCGCTACATCAAATGCCCGGCACGCCAGCGCGATGCTGACGCCCTTCATCGCCACCGCTTTCACGGCCAACTCTCGGCGTTGAGCTGGCCGCTTCATTTTTTTCCGAGCGCCTCCTTCAGCAGGTCGTTTTGCATGCTGACATCAGCAAACATACGCTTCAGGCGGCGGTTCTCCTCGGCCATCGCCTTCATCTCGCTGATCAGGCTCGCATCCATACCGCCATACTTCGCCCGCCATTTGTAAAGCGTGGCACTGCTCATGCCATGTTCACGGCACAACTCGGCAGCAGGAACGCCGCCTTCCATCTGGCGCAGTACGCCCATGATCTGGGCCTCGGTAAAACGTGTCTTCTTCATCGGAATCTCCTCGTTCATCCTGCCGAGAAAATTCTACTTCCGCATCCCCTTAACATCGGGGGGGGATTACCCCCGTCACACTGTCATCCCCTGTCACGGCGACACTCCCTCCCTCGAGCATCAATCTACGCCAACGATACAACAGATTTGGGGCCACGCCATTACGACGAGCAACGGCGGAAACGCTATCCCCGTCATAGAGGGTCTCTTCAACGATCCGCAGCTTTTCAGCCGCAGACCAGCGTCGACGGCGTCCACAATCAGTAATGATTTCCATCTCCGACATAAGCACGTGCTTAAGGCTATCCTTAAGCCTCCTTGGTCACTCCAAGGTGTCCGGTCGAAATGGGGGCCAGTTCACACTCTCGACAACGATTTCACCCTATACTGTGCTACCGTGACATTACTTGAAGAAATTTAGCGAACAAATGTCCAGTTTTGTTAACATTTTGGTGCGACCAATTTCTCTGTGACTGAACAATCTTGATGAATGTTTTAATTTACACAAGTATATAATATATATAGATAATTATACCATAAACCGTAATGCGATTATGCTGTTTTCTATTTATTTTTGCGTTGTAGGTGGATTCTATGTCATTTACGGAAAGCTCATATAAAAATGGATGTTTTGCCTAAGCTTCTGCATCATCTTGGTTGTCTAATCGCCGACCCACAGTCAAGCTTTTGATGCTAGAAAACAGTGGGCGTTGAAACGCCCTACAATGCCTTTCCCATTTCCACTCTTCGTTCAGCCGTTCTCAGCGTCACGTAGCCAGCAAGGTCGTGCGTATGTCCGGGGCATGGTTGTCTCCGCAGTCGACACTGGGCCGCTGCATTCCGGGTTCCGCAGGTGAGACCATCCTGTGTTCTGCGCGCAGTCCATAACAGCTGCAGCCAAGCACTTCGGATTAGCCTGACCTCCGTCCACGACAGGGACGCCTCCTCGCATCTACCTATGACGCGCTGAGTTCGGTGTGCGAAGTCCTTTCCTTAGGCGACGACTTCGCGAGTCGGGATGAATTCTTGGCCGGTTCTAAGCATGGAATGCATGATGACGGCGAGTTTACGGGCAACGGCCACCGCCGCGCGCTTGAACCCAATGCGTTCCCTCAACTGAAGGCCCCAGGTTTTGAGATCACTAACGGTATCTGCCCGTGTCCTCGTAAGTAGCGAGGTCGCGGCCTCGTAGAGAAGCCCGCGAAGCCGATGATCTCCCCGGCGCGAAATGTGGCCGTCGAAGTCTACCTCCCCGGATTGGTAGCGGCGTGTGGTAAGGCCGAGCCACGCTCCCACAGACCTTGATCTCGGGAAATTTTTCGGGTTTTCGATGGCGGCCACATAGGAGATCGCCGTGATCGCCCCGATGCCAGGTATCGTCATCAGCAGACGAGTGCTTGGGCTGTGGCGCGCCGCATGTCGGAGTTGACGATTGAGTGCGGATACACGTTTGCGTATCGCGCGCCAAGTCTCGAGTAGCGGCAAAATGATCTGTGCCAACTCGACATACCCCTCCAGCAGTCTCTCTACGTTTGCTTCAAACACGGAACCTTTGCTCTTGGGGACGACCAGGCCGAATGTCTTCATCAGGCCACGGATCAGGTTGGTCAACTGTGTTGTCATGGACAGGAGCTGCGTACGAGCTGCCACCAAAGACCGGATCAGCATCGACTCGAAAGACTTGACCCTGACGGCCTTGTAGAAGCCGGTTTCGGCAAGTCTGGCCAACCCTTCGGCATCGTTTGCGTCGGTCTTGTTCAACGTCTCGCCCAGGATCTTCTGCGCGTGACGTGCCTCAATGCAGATCGCTGGAAGCCCCTCCCCCTTCAAGACATGAAAGAACCAAGTGGCAAGGGGGCCGGTCTCGAACACAACGGACTGGGGTTCCGGAGCATGTTTGCGTACTGTCTGTGCAATAGACGCAGGATCCGAGCGGCATTTTCCACGCCATATTCGATGGCCGTCTTCCCGGATGGCAATGGCAGTGTCCTTCAACGAAACGTCGAGCCCAATATGCTGACCCATTCTCAGTCTCCATCAGTTGCTTCAAACAAGACCCCTTTTGGGGTCACGCTCTGGATCATACCGAAGGAAAGACATTCCGATGCCATGACGGGCCACGGTCGAAGCAGGGCGATTACCCCATGTTCTGTGGGCTACCCATCATACCATTCCAGCATTTGGCTCTGTTTTCATGCTTGAGGGCGGCTGTGACTTCGGGGAAGTTAGCGCAGCCAGGGTACCACTCACATCCTGGGCAAGCGCCGATAGCCCTTAAAAAGCATGGATGTGCGGCGCCTGCAGCGGCATCATCAATTTCCTTGACCTTGATCCCGTAACGCCAATTGTCGCTAAAGTCGTAAACGTAATGGATGGTCCTAGCGCTGATATCTTCCAGCACATCCAGCAGGTTGGATGTGCTGGCGGGAGCTATGTCTGTACTTAACGATTGGAATGAGCTATTAGGGGATCAAACGTGCGATAATTATCTCTGCGGCTTCTTCCGCAGTGATTTCTGTCGTGTCTATGTGAAGCTCCGGGGTCTCTGGGTGCTCATAAGGCGAGTCGATACCTGTGAAGTTCTTCAATTGCCCCGCCCGTGCCTTGGCATAAAGCCCTTTGACATCACGTTGCTCAGCCACCTCAAGCGGTGTGTCGATGAAAACCTCAATGAACTCACCGGGTTGCATAATATTGCGCACCATGTCTCGTTCTGATCGGAACGGCGAAATAAATGCGGTAATCACAATTAGTCCGGCATCGGTCATAAGCTTCGCTACTTCGCCAATGCGGCGGATGTTCTCAACCCGGTCGGCTTCCGTAAAGCCAAGATCTTTGTTCAAACCGTGACGTACATTGTCGCCATCCAGCAAAAAGGTGTGACGGTTCATTCGCGCCAACCGCTTCTCGATAATATTTGCAATTGTGGATTTGCCCGACCCAGACAGACCTGTCAGCCAAAGCACGGCAGGTTCTTGGTGCTTCATTGAAGCATGGTGTTCGCGCCCGATGTCGGTCGCCTGCCAGTGGATGTTATGGGCGCGGCGCAGGGCAAAGTGGATCATACCAGCTGCAACCGTTTGATGAGTGAGCTTGTCAATCAAGATAAAACCACCCAAATCGCGGTTTTCGGCATAGCTGGAAAATGGTATTTCGCGGTCGGTGGTGATGTTGGTCACGCCGATTGCGTTCAGGTCCAATGTCTTGGCCGCAAGGTGTTCTTGGGTGTTGACGTTAATTTCGTATTTCGGGGCCTGCGCTGTGGCCGACACGGTTTGAGTTCCTATCTTCAGCCAATAGGCTCGCCCGGCGACCAGTTCGTCCTCGTCTAGCCAGACCAGTTTAGTTTCGAACTGGTCAGCCACCTCAAGCGGCGACTGCGCAGCGACAATGACCTGACCGCGAGAACAATCGATTTCATCGCCCAGGGTCAGCGTAACGGATTCTCCTGCGACAGCCTCGTCGCGATCGCCTTCTAGGCTGACAATGCGCGAGATCGTTGACGTTTTGCCCGACGGCAATACGCGTACTGGATCACCCGGTTTCACGGTGCCACCTGCTATCAGACCGGCAAAACCGCGGAAATCCAGATTGGGCCGGTTGACCCATTGAACGGGCATGCGGAATGGGCCGCTCTGATCGCCGTTGGCCTTGACCTCGACCGTTTCAAGGTAGGGCAGAAGAGGGCTGCCAGTATACCACCTGGTATTTTCGCTTGGTCCGGTGATGTTGTCGCCCTTAAATCCGGAAATCGGCATTGCGGTGAAATCCGCAATGCCGATGCTGTCAGCAAAGGCGCGGTATTCAGAAACGATGCGGTTAAAGGTGGACTCGTCATAATTCACGAGGTCCATTTTGTTTACGGCCAGCACGATGTTGCGGATGCCCAGCAGATGTACCAGATGGCTATGCCGGCGGGTCTGGGTTAGGATCCCCTTGCGCGCGTCGATCAGGATAACCGCCAGGTCGGCGGTCGAGGCACCGGTGACCATGTTGCGGGTATACTGCTCGTGACCGGGGGTGTCGGCTACAATGAACTTGCGCTTTTCGGTCGCGAAAAAACGATACGCTACGTCGATGGTGATGCCTTGCTCGCGTTCGGCAGCGAGGCCATCGACCAGCAGTGAAAAGTCGATATCCTCTCCTTGGGTGCCAACACGTTTGCTGTCGGCCTCAAGAGCTGCAAGCTGATCTTCAAATATCATTTTACTGTCATAGAGCAGCCGCCCTATCAGCGTGGATTTCCCATCGTCGACAGAGCCGCAGGTAATAAAGCGGAGCATCGTCTTGTGCTGGTGTATCTTCAAATAAGCGTCGATGTTCTCGGAAACGAGGGATTCTGTTTTATAAATGTTGTCTGTGATGATCATGCGGTGGATACCTGAATGCTTGAACTGAGTTGGGAAATGCGAAGCGGTTAGAAGTAGCCTTCCTGCTTCTTCTTCTCCATCGAAGCGGCCTGATCGTGGTCGATGGCCCGCCCCTGACGTTCCGATGTGGTTGTCAGCAGCATCTCTTGGATAACTTCAGGCAAGGTCGTCGCGGTGCTTTCGATCGCGCCCGTTAGCGGATAGCAGCCCAAGGTGCGGAACCGGATCGAACGTATCTGCGGTGTTTCGCCATCTCTTAGCGGGAAGCGGTCGTCATCCACCATCAGGATCATACCATCACGCTCTACAGTGGGGCGGGGGGCAGACATATACAGCGGAACGATTTCGATATTTTCAAGGTGGATGTACTGCCAGATGTCTAGTTCCGTCCAATTCGAGATTGGAAAAACCCGCACGCTTTCCCCCTTAGCCTTGTGGGCGTTGTATAAGCGCCAAAGTTCGGGGCGCTGGTTTTTCGGGTCCCAGCGGTGATTGGCCGAGCGGAAAGAGAATACTCGCTCCTTGGCGCGTGATTTTTCCTCGTCGCGGCGGGCCCCCCCAAAGGCTACGTCAAAGCCGTGCTTGTCGAGCGCCTGTTTCAGACCTTCGGTCTTCCACATATCTGTATGCACAGAGCCATGGTCGAACGGATTAATGCACTTTTCCTGCGCTTCGGGGTTCTGATGGACCAGCAATTTCATGCCTGCGTCTTGTGCCGCCTTGTCGCGCAACGCGTACATTTCACGGAACTTCCACGTTGTATCGACGTGCAGCAATGGAAATGGAGGGGGCGCTGGATAGAATGCTTTTTTGGCCAGATGCAGCATGACAGCGCTGTCCTTGCCGACGCTGTATAGCATGACGGGATTTTCTGACTCGGCGGCAACTTCGCGCAGGATGTGAATGCTTTCCGACTCTAGGCGCTGCAAATGGGTCAATGTCTTGGTTGTCATAAGGATCACTTTCAAAACTTGTTGATAGTGACCTAGTCTTGCGTCTCACTCAAAACACCCCCCATATGGGAGGTAGCGTGGCAGGTGGAGGCTTCATGTCTAGCGAAACCGAGATTTTGACAGCACTTTTCGCGGCTGCCATGGGTGACGGCGAAGGCAATTCCTCGACGCTTTGGCCAGATTTTCTGGACCTTTTAGCACAGGGCAGCCACGCCGAAAGCGCGCTATTGAAGGTTCAGTGGCAGAGCGAGTCGCCTGTGCTCTGGAAGGTGGGTGCCAACTGGAGTGCGCCGGACCTAGCAACGATAGTGCGTATGCGGGCCGGTCGGGTCTATTCCACGGTCGATCTGCCTGCTGACGAGAACTTCGATGCCGATGCGCCGGGTCGTGCCGTGCGGGCACTGAAGGTGATAATCGGCCAGGAGGGAGTGGCATTGTTAATGCTGCAACGCGAGGGGGCAGATTTTCGAGCGACGGACGCGTTGCGATTATCCATCCTGGCTCCTTACATTGGCCTAGCCCTGAAGGGGTGGAAAAAACTTGAGCAAAGTCGCAGCATCGCGGCGTTGGACAGTCAGATGTGTCGCGATCTAGGCGCGGGGTGGATCGTGTTTTCACGATCTGGAAAGGTGCAGCAGATGGCTCCTGGGATGGCCGACGCGCTAGCAGCAACGGCAGGTTTGTACTTGCGCGCTGACAGAAGGTTATTCGCGCCCGATGATAACACTGCCGAAGCACTTCGCCGGGGCATAGCGGCGGCCACATTGCACGAACGAGATGTGCAATTCGTCGAATTGTCGCGAGCACCCTCGGTGCAAATGGTCATCCGCGCAGAATGTTTGGCAGGCGAGAAAGTTCTGGTGGGGCGACTGCGCCAAAGTTTAGCCACGCGCGATATTCCTGAGGCCCAACTCGCCCATCGCTTTGGCCTCAGCCGCAGTGAGGCGCGTTTAGCGGCCCATCTCTGTGACGGTTTCAGCTTGTGGGACGCGGCGCAAGCGCTTGGCTGGACGCTGGAAACGACCCGGAGCTGTTCCAAACAAATTTACGCCAAAACTGGAGCCAAGGGGCAAACGGACGTTTTGCGTCGAATACTTCTAGATATCATTTGGGTCGCCTGAACGGCTCCCATACCGATTTCTCTCATTAGATAAACTACTGTTTTCTAACAAGAGTCGCACTTGAAGGTAACGCGCGCCCGGCTACATAAGCTGTAAACACCATTCAGAAATGTCACTGGGTTTGCAAAGCAGGAATGTCACTACTGGGCGCGACGGTAGCAAGGCTTTGCAGCCCGGAGACCCCACATATCGAAGGGCCGAAAAGCCTTGCGGGGATT
>NZ_SZNL01000270.1:0-247 GCF_005068605.1 Sulfitobacter sp. 15WGC
TGGTACGACAACGAATGGGGTTTCTCTGCAAGGATGCTGGATATGGCGTCGCGCATTGCACATAGGGGCTGCTAATCCCGCCCAGCAAGCTACCCGCATGATCCAAGACTGTCTTAGAGCAAAAAAATGCGGCGCAGGGTTTGCGCCGCATTCTTTTTTCATCATTCGCAACAGTACGCCTGCTGCAAAGGGTTTGTCAGACACTGTCAGTTTTGCTTAGCGAGCCCTTTCCATACCCGGACATCCC
>NZ_SZNL01000271.1:0-247 GCF_005068605.1 Sulfitobacter sp. 15WGC
CCATGTTGCGCCCTCCTCATGCGGTTCACTTCATAGATATGGGGCGCAGCGGCGGCTTGTCACGGCTTCACCCGGGATATGTCCCCCGCCCCAAGGGTTATTAAATGGGGTCGCGCAGACAAAAAAACACCCCCAAAAGGGGGTGCAGTTGCTAGGCATTGGGCTGTGAGTCAAGCAGCACGCAGGGTCGTATCTCCTCCATTCAAGCGGTTTAGCAGAGTGGACAGGGTGACGGCGCTTTGAATGA
>NZ_SZNL01000272.1:0-247 GCF_005068605.1 Sulfitobacter sp. 15WGC
CACTTTGATCTCATCACCGGCCATGGCGATCACCGATGCGGCGGACGCGGCAAGGCCCAGCACATTGACCGTGACCTTGGCTTTGTGTTCACGCAGCATGTTGTAAATCGCCACGCCTTCAAAAAAATCGCCACCGGGGCTGTTTATATCGACCCGAACGTCGCGCTCACCGATCGATCGCAGCGCCCCGGCGATCCGCTTGGATGTGACACCGTCGCCATAATCGCCGCCGCCGATCTCGCCGAGA
>NZ_SZNL01000273.1:0-247 GCF_005068605.1 Sulfitobacter sp. 15WGC
CATCCCGTCCATGGCTAAGGTCCGGGCGCGCCATGATCAAGCGCGCCCGAGGCTTCATTTAATCGCGCTGCGGCTTGTCATGGTCCATTTTGTCACCCTTGTGGTGCCGTTTGCCATGCATTTTTTTCGCCGCTTCGAACTCTTCGGCGCTGACGCTGCCGTTGCCGTCTTTGTCCAGACGCTCGAACATCTTGGCCGGATCGTGGCGCTGCGTCATCTCTTCCATCGAGAGTTTGCCGTCGTCATT
>NZ_SZNL01000274.1:0-247 GCF_005068605.1 Sulfitobacter sp. 15WGC
GCTAGGCGTCTATGCGGCGGGGCTGGGGATCCCGTTCCTGCTGGCCGCGATGTTCATCACCCGCGCCATGACGCTGATGAACCGGATCAAACCGCATATGAAGCTGATTGAGCGGATCATGGGGGGGCTTCTCGTGCTCGTCGGGTTGGCCTTGCTGACCGGTGCTTTCACGGCTTTCTCCTTCTGGCTGCTCGAAACCTTCCCGATCCTCGCAACCGTGGGTTAAGCCTTATTCTCGCCCCGAATT
>NZ_SZNL01000275.1:0-247 GCF_005068605.1 Sulfitobacter sp. 15WGC
CGGTGATGCTCTCCGTCGGTGGCCCGATCCAGCCTAATGCGAGCCGCACTCAGCGGGTCAGAAAGACATTCGACCGCGCCATTCGCCGCGTGGCGATGCGGCAGAAGGTCAAGCTCGACACCCCCCCGACCGAGAAACCCTCCGTCTCCGCCGCCCATTGACGGCAAGGCAATCGCCTCAAGAAAAACCCGCCTCATGGGCGGGTTTTCGCATTCAGTTGATGGGGAATTGCACCAAACAGCGTTCG
>NZ_SZNL01000276.1:0-247 GCF_005068605.1 Sulfitobacter sp. 15WGC
GCCACCCCGAGCGACATCCCAGCCCCGCCAAACTGGCCCCAGAGCGCCGCGCTCGACGATTGGCAAATGGACGCCGAGATGCAGCGCGGTCGCGACGTAGTGCGCCCCTATGTCCGCTTGGGGGGGGGCCGCGGCTCAGGCCCGGCTTGGCTCATTCATGGCCCATATCGTCGAAGGCTATGACGAAAGCCGCGACATGCCGGGCGAAGACGGGACCTCGGCCCTGTCGGAAAACCTGTCATTAGGT
>NZ_SZNL01000277.1:0-247 GCF_005068605.1 Sulfitobacter sp. 15WGC
CAGCGGATCCACGGGGTGATGTAATAGACCCCCAGCGTGAGGATCAGGATCACCCATTTCAACCAACGAAAGAACCCGCTGACCCGGCGGGGAAAGATCGGCTCGCGGGCGGCGAAAAGCGGGGGGGCGGCGTTGGACATGGGCAGTAGGCTCCGAGTTTACGTCTTGCGGCCTACACCCGTGGGGCGCAGGCCGCTTTGATCTGCATCAATCCGCAGATTATTTGTCGTACCGGTTTAGTCGGCAG
>NZ_SZNL01000278.1:0-247 GCF_005068605.1 Sulfitobacter sp. 15WGC
GGTGCGAAAGCCGCGGGTCATCGCCCCGCGTTCGAGTTCATAGTCAGGTATCATGGGGCTGGTGAAACCGCATGCGCCCCTAAGGTGCAACAGAAAAGAGAAAGGGGAGGCGCCCGAACACCCCCCCTTTCAAAACCCGAGCGACAGGGACGTGCCGCTCGGTCAAGGCACGCCGGATTTACCGACGCGCCAAGCTGTAACCCGAGTCGCGCAGACAGCGGGCGTCATAGCCGTAGCGCGCGCCCTC
>NZ_SZNL01000279.1:0-246 GCF_005068605.1 Sulfitobacter sp. 15WGC
CCCGCGCAACCCGTCCAGCCCTAAGCGCCGGAGGAGGGGATGTGTCACGGACCTGTGATGCTGAGCCCCGTAGGGAACCGTAGCGAGGGACGCATTTCACGGGCGTTTGCAGATAATCGAAAAAAAATCGCTTCAATCGGCCAATTGCTCTTGCGCACCCCGGACCGCCCGCGTTAAAGAGCCGCTGTCCGAGGGCGTTGCCCGAAAGACAGACATAGGCATTCCGGCGTAGCTCAGCGGTAGAGC
>NZ_SZNL01000027.1:0-27085 GCF_005068605.1 Sulfitobacter sp. 15WGC
TCAACGCGGTTCAACTCGCGCTCGCTCATCGTCACCCATCCCATGTCCACTAATCCTCGCTACCGTATGCAAGGAGAGTGACACTTCTGCTTTGCCGATGGGTGACATTACTGCTTTGCGGCTACATAAGCGATACCCATAAGCTTAATTATGTACTTTTGAGGTGTTCTATTCAAAAAGTTGAAAGCGTACGTGACCTGCCCCCCGCGTAAGCGTTGGCCCGGGGTCACGTTGTAGGGTGTGATCCGGGCTGCGAGAACTAACCCATCTTATGATGGGGAGTGCGTTTCGCAATGTGCGCTACAAATTCGTTTCTCAGATCGCTTGGCGTTGAGATTTATGCGTCCGGCCACCGCCGTTGGTCGGATAGCTGTTGCTGGCGGCGCAGGAGGCCGCTGAGCCGCTCTTCGCTCCACTGGTGGTTTCTGCTGGGCCGGAAGAGCCCACAGAAGCTCTGACTGTTCCGAATGAGGCGATCAGATTGATCTTTGGAGAGATCGCCATCGAGCTGCCGCTGCAGACATCTGCCTCCCGGATTGCAGAGATCGCCCACGCGCTTGATGCTTCTTTATGCTGATGCCATCGCAAGGCGTTCGGATATTGGTTGCGACGCGGCCGGTGGACTTCCGTAAAGGACACGATGGATTGGCTTCGATGGTGCAGTCGGCATTGGCCCAAGACCCCTTTACCGGAACAGTCTTTGTATTCCGCGCCAAACGGGCCGACAGGATGAAGATTTTGTTCTGGGACGGCAGCGGGCTCGTGATGACCTACAAACGACTTGAGGAGAACAGCTTCATTTGGCCCGCCATTCGAGATGGCGTGATCACCTTGAACCGTCCCCAATTCGAGGCGCTTTTTGCAGGGCTGGACTGGCGCCGGGTGCGCTCTTTAGAACCCCGCAGACCGGCTGCGGCAGAGTGACTCGGAGGCGCAAAAGGCCTGCCCATTTGGGCGTAAATCAAGCTATACTCCGGGCATGTCCGACCTGCCGCCCATCGATATATCTGCCATCCCCGAGAGCCAGCGTGAAGCTGTCTTGGCGGTGCTGCGCGAGAACAAATCGCTGAAGCAAGAGACGACCGGGCTACAAACCAAAACATCTGAGCTGGAAGTGGACGTGTCACGGTTTGATGCCGCTCCTTTGATAGCATTTATTGCAGCAAAGGAGACGAACTATGGGAACGAAACGCACGGACGAATTCCGCGCTGATGCGGCGCGGATCGCGCTGACAAGCGGGCTGACACGCAGGCAAGTTGCCTCAGATTTGGGTATTGGCTTATCGACGCTGAACAAGTGGGTGACGGCGCATCGTGACACCAATGCGGTGCCTGACAAGGACTTGGATCTTGCCCGGGAGAATGAACGGCTTCGGCGAGAGAATGCTCTGCCCCCTGAAAACTGGACCGTCTGAATTTGGAGTTTTCGGCTATTCTTTCCAGGCTGGGAGAGGAGCGGAAACACATGAAAGCATCAAAGTTCACGGAGGCGCAGAAGGCGTTTATCCTGAAGCAGGGCGAGCAAGGTACGCCAGTCGCCGAGATTTGCCGCAAGGCCGGTATCAGTCAGGCGACCTACTTTAACTGGAAGAAAAAGTATGGCGGCCTGCTGCCGGACGAGATGCGTCGACTGAAGGCGCTCGAGGACGAGAACACGCGGCTGAAGAAGATCGTTGCAGACCTGACGCTCGACCGTGAGATGTTGCAGGATGTCATACGGCGAAAGCTCTGAAGCCTGGCCGTTTGCGCGAACTCGTCACCGGGATGTGCGTCGACTGGGGCGTGTCGATACGGAGGGCTTGTGGGGCCATCTGTTTCGACACGTCCAGCTACCACTATAAGTCCCGGCGGACGGATCAGGCTGCTGTTGAGAGGCGGATTAAGGAGATCTGCGAGACACGCGTCAGGTACGGCTACCGGCGCGTCCATGTTCTGCTGCGCCGGGAGGGCTGGACCATCAACATCAAGAAAACACGCAGAATTTACAATGAGTTGGGTCTGCAGTTGCGAAACAAGCACCCGAAACGGCGTGTGAAAGCCAAGCTGCGTGAAGATCGAGAAGAAGCAACCGGGCCGAATGACGTTTGGGCGATGGACTTCGTCCATGATCAGCTCGCGATGGGCAAAAAGCTGAGGATCCAGACTGTGGTCGACACGCATTCTCGGTTCTGCCCGGTCGTGGATCCGCGGTTCAGCTACCGCGGCGAGGACGTGGTTCAAAGGCTTGAAGAAGTCTGCGGCAGGATCGGCTATCCGAACACCATTCGTGTCGATAATGGCAGCGAATTTATCTCTCGGGATCTCGATCTCTGGGCATATGCCAACGACGTCACGCTGGACTTCTCACGGCTAGGTAAGCCGACGGACAATGGGTTCATCGAAGCCTTCAACAGCAAGCTTCGATCGGAGTGCTTGAACGCACACTGGTTCATGAGCCTTGCCGACGCCCGTGAAAAGTTGGAAGGTTGGCGTCGACACTACAACGAGGATCGTCCCCACAGCGCGATCGGATACAACGTCCCGATCGCCATGCATTATCCCGATGGCGTCACCAGCCCGTCATCGTGAAACGGCCGGGAAAATCCAGCTTCCGGTGGTCCAACGTTGGGGAGCAGGGCATCGCGGAATCGACATGCTTGAGCGATACGAATTACGGGCACCCCTCAAAATTTAACTGACCTTACGCGCTCTACGTAGGAGTGCGGCATTATTCTTTTCAGAAATCACAGCGAAGCCATTTTCCAGAAGGTAAGGCATAGCCAAGGTGCCTTTCGCGGTCCAAGTACCTTCATTAGAAACCCACGTATCGTCAAAGCAAATCAGCCCGTCAGGTGCCAGTTTTTCTTTCAATTCCTTCGCGCAAAGCAAATGCATCTCGTGGCAGGCAATTTCGTCGATGCGGGAGCCAAGAAACTTTACGTATCGATCTTGTCGGACCTCAGAATGGTTGCCATGGTCAAAATCATAGGCATCGAGAAAGATGTAATCAATCACCCCATCGTATTTCTTAAGAAAGTCTTCGCCCTTCGCGCAAACTGCTTTGAAAGGCAGTCCTTGGTGAAAGAACATGCGCGCGGCGTTGCGAGTGTTGCGCGGATCCATATCAACCGTCAAGAAGTCTAACCCATTCTGAAAACAAAACTGGGCCAGCTTTTGCGTCGATCCCTGACCCGGTACCAACTCGCGCGTGGTTCCGATTTCGACAAGAAGCTTCGTGCGCTCCGCATGTAGTAGGTCTTCTTTAGACAGCCCTGACAACAATAAGCTATGTCCATGATCTTTGGTGTCCTCTCCTGCAGTGGATGTGACAATCCCAAAGAGGTTCTCTTTTGTTGTGGTATCCAGCACGTCTGATGCGAGAGCATCGGCTGCCAGCGCGCGCAGTGTGCCTCCCTTCACATTCAAATTCGCATAGGCGGCGGCGGCGAGAATGCTCAACCACGGAGCTTTGGGAGAGCTAAAAGAAAGCGCGCTACCGATAAAACTGAGCGCGTTCATCCTTTCGCCCAATAGTGAAAAATGCTCGGCCGCAGCCAGATGAGCCAGTCCTTGATCAATGTGGGTGAGCTGATCACAGACGCGGTCAAAAGTATCTAGGAAATTTTCACCCCTATCTGTCGCACAATGATCAAGGGCATCGCGCACCGCAGAAAGATCTAGAGGCGGAGAGTCTGGATTATAAGCGCTATATAAGCGAGCCGCACGCTCCAGAAAAGTTGAAATGACCGCGGGCCGTTCCGGCGAAGACGAATTGTGGGAGCTGCAAAGCACAGGTGCTTCTGGCGCCCGCGCCGAAGGCTCTGGCAATCGATCGGCTTCGTACCCCAAACGCTCGCAAAGGGTCTCATAGCTCTTCCCACCATTGAAGTATGGCGGTACGTGAATTGGACCTATTTCGGGTGCGAGGGACTCTGAACCAGCCTGAAGACTGCGCGGAAGACCCAACGCGCTGCTGACCCATTCATAAACATCTACAGATCCGTCAGATTGGAAACTGTCAATTCCTTCAAGGTGAGCAAGCTGCTCTGCAAGCTTTTCACAAAATGAAGTAAGCGTGGTTCCCCCCAGCGTCGCTGTGTGAAATGCCTTGTAAGGGTGGCGTAGCAATAGGGCCTCCGCATCGGGTCTCAATTCCGTTGGCAGGACTATATCAGGCGTTGCAATCACGACGAAAGGTCGCTGCGCGGCCCGCTGCTGTTTCATCCAATTGGCGAGGCCCGCGCTGTCATCTTCTTTCGCGCTCATTCGCCACACTCCGACCGCGGGGAACCGAGACGCCCACCATGCACGGGAAAGTTCGGGCGCCCCCGGCATGGCCCAAAGCATAGCGAAATGGCCGTTTTGCGTGGAAATGTTATCAACAAAGGACTCACATTGCTCCAGCAAACTGGCAAGCGGCAAAGCAGGCAGCGTGGGCGCACGGTCAAGGGCTATGCCTTGTTGGTCGATCAGAATTGACAGTTCTTCAAACAGGTTCAACGCCTCATTGGCAGAGGGATCAGTCACCGCCCTGCGCCGCGCGTTCTTTCTATTCATTGATATCTTCCACACTCGTTGTCGGAGACTTGGTCGACTTTTTGTCTAAAATAGAAGAGGCTTGGGGGGGCGAGGTTATTTTTCGAACTTGTTCGGCAGCTTCGCGTAATTTGGGGGTCAATTGATATAGCAACTGTCGGAGTTTTCGGTTCTCCTCCTCAATGTCCTTGTTGCTTGATCTGAGAATATCCTTCTCAGATTGCAAGGTTTGCTGAACGGCTGTGGCCCGGCGCAGGTCCAAACGCAACTGCTGAGCTTCATAACTCAAGCGCCTGGTTTTCTCAGTGTTCAGAGCATGTTGAGCCGTATTGTCTTTGCGCAACTTTTTTTAGCGCATCTTCCAGCTGCGCGACTTTTCCCTGTCCCGCATCCCGCTCTTTGGTCAATTGCTGAATTTCTTTAGCTTGCAAATCTGCACTCTGCTTATGCTGAGATACAATCTCATCCTGGGCCGCTAGTTCAGTCGTCAGGCGTTCGGCTTCCTTGTCGCGAGTCTTGACGTCTTCAGCCAGCTGTGCAATTTTCTTATTCAGCTCTTTGATGGTCTGCGCCTCTTGTGCCAAACTATCATCGCACTGCGCAAGCCTGTCTCGTTCCTCTGCCAAGGCTTTCTGCACCTTGTCTATCTCTTGCTCAAGGCTTTCAATCTTCTTGCTGCGGACTTCGGCATCCAACGTCTTTTGCGCTAAGTCTTCTCTAGACTGTGTATCAGAAGCTTTAGCCGCGTCGCGCTCTTTCGTCAGGCGCTGAAGCTCTACGTTCTGTTGTTCGATTTCCTTCGCATTACGTCCCAAAGTATGATCGCGCTGCGCAAGCTTGTTCTGTAATTCAGTTTTTGCTTTCTGAAAAGCATCCCGTTCTCGCGCCAAATCATCCAGCTGTGCACGCAGGTCGTTCACCAAATGCGTACGCTGATCCGATTTGAATCGGTAAACCGGCCAGTCAGGGTCCGCGTCATCATAGATTTCGCCAGCAGACAGCGCTTGCTTTTCAAGCATCTGCACCAGATCAATGGCGGAGTGAGAACCCTCAAAAAAGGGCTCGTCCCCCGCGCGAAGATAAAGCGTATCGAGCTTCTGCATCAAGCCAGAGGTCTCTAAGAACGCCAAGATCACGTGTTCCTGACCTGGACAGTCAATTAATACTGTCAAGGGCCCACGTAGGCCCTTAAGTCGCGACGTCAGAAGCTCACCGGTCACCGCCGGAACGCTGATTGTGCCAGTGGCTTTCAACCCCGGCAGGAGGGACTTCAAGGCCGAAGTTTCACACGTCAGGCTATAAAATCCGGGCAGGGAGTATTTGCGAAGCTCTATATCGCCACTTTCAGCACTTAGAACAGCGTCAATCCGCTCGTGTTGCAGCGCCGTGTTAAAGGCGGTGATCCGTTGGACCTCCGCAAAAGGATCGACCCAAAAGGCCTTTTCCCAACGTGTGGATAGCGCTGATAGTTGGGTTTCGAGACGGTCAAAGCTTCCCCAAGAAAAAACCACAAGGGAGTTGTAACCAGCAGCGATATTTGAGTTCACGATAAATTACCTTGCTGACCGAGCATCCCTGTTCTACAAAAAACGGCCATTTCTGCCCTCTCTCATGACATAAGTTCTAGTACATTTAGTGCTTTCTACTGACTGGCATGCGATACATGCAACATAACCTTTTGAAAGTGAGGGCGAACAGGATCCTCCACGGGGACTTGAGACAGTGCCGTCTCTACAATTGCCTTCAAATCGCCATTCATAATCCTGTCCGATGTTGTAGTGGGATGCAAAAGCAACTCACTTGCGATCTGGCGCAAAGTCTCAGATGCTGAACCTCTCTCGATCCCCTCAAGAGGAAAATTTGGCACTTTATCGGAAGAGTTAGGTCTGGAAAGCAGTACTTCACCGCTAGCGTCGGATCTCCTTAACAAGGTCTCATAGTCGACGCGGTCGAACACTTCAAGCTTACCGCCCACAGTGGCGTTATAAATCTTCCGCCCCACGGCAGAGAAGGCCAAGTCCGCCATCTTGTAGTTCATCAGAACCCGATCCAGCTTTGGATCCTTCCAAGTTTTGCCAGCGCCAAAATAGTCTTTATGGAAATGGTTTGGGTCGTCCGTGTCTGACAGAAGGACGTCACCTGTCCGTTTGTGACTTTCGGGGATCACATAATCGAAGTCCATGCCGATTAGGTAAACTTCCGTGAAACCCATAAAATAAGCCAGTTGCAAATTAATATATGTTACCGATTGCCCACAGTATAGAACATCCGTCGCATCCGTGGAGAATCTCGGAACAGCATAATTGGGGGAAGTTCTTTCATAGAATCCACGATTCATTTCAAAAAAGAATGTATTAGCTTTCTTCGGGTGGAGTTTCTTGTAGATTGTGGGGAAGAACTTGAAAGGGGCATCATATGCCCGAATTTCTTCGATGTTCTCTTTCATTACCGAACTATCTTCCACCACATAAAAGTTGGGTCGGTATCCGGACTCTCTTGTCTTGTAGTAGAAGGAATTAACTCCGAACGCATACTCATTTTCGAGTAGCGACAGGTCATGTTTATTTAGAGACGGACCATTTCCGATAATGAAGCACCTCTTACCTAGATAACGATTGTGAAACTGAGCAAGTTCACTTCGATCTGGGTCCGGAACGTTCTTATAGACTTCGCGTTCTTTGTAGCCGCTCAGGCCTTCAAAATCAGGCGGAAGAACAACATCGTCCGAAATATGCACAGCGGGGGAGGTTACCCTCAGGCCGTTGACTGTTAAAGCCCCCCCACTTCTATAAAGCTCTGGATCACCGAAATCCTCTGAGCGTGCAAGCAACAATTGGAGCGTTTTCTCTTTAGATGAGTGTTGACAGTTCGTATGAATAAAATCAAATGGACCAAGTTTAGGGTCATATTGGCATTTATACTCAGCAGTTAAGTGAGCATAGATATCATTAAATCGAGCTCGCGCGTCATCGTCCTTATCATGATATAGATGGACATATGTTTGGGGCGAAATTCGAATGCGGCCCTTATCAATATGATTAAATATGGTAACGTCCATCGCACGGTCTTCACATGAATAACCTATATACTGTTCGAAACCTTTTATCGCGAGATAAGAAGACCGATTCCAAATGACAACGCCGCCAGCCACTGTGACCGGGTTTTTGATCTTCCCCTCGTCCGAAAGGTGTGTGAGAGACATGCTCCCTAGGATTTTTTCCGCTTCTTCTTTATCTGTATAATAAATATTCAAGTATGGAGAAACGACGTCAATCCGAGAGTGGCAATCCATTACGTCGCGCAAAAAGTTAGCGCCGGTAAGTACATCTACGTCCATTAGGGCGACGACTTTAGCATCTTTGCAGAAATGCTTAACAGCTACGTTGTAGCACCAGCCTCGATTGTACTCCGAAGGATTATAAATGAACTCGTGCCTCACATATTCTTTGGCACCTAGTTCTTGCAAAGAAATCTGGGTGTCCGAGTCTTGCTCAATGATAAGAACGTCAAACAGGTTCTCATAATGGTAATCGATCCATCGAAGGAGAAATTTCAAATTCTCCAGTCTCTTAGGGTCGCGACGGTTGTGTCGCGCACCAATGACGAGCGTTGCGAGGTATTCGTCTGTAGTACCGGCGCTTTTCTTTACTGCATCGTGTTTGGCGCGGTTAATTCGCTCAATGCGCGGGAACCCAGAGAACTGATAATCGGGGATCGAGAACTCGGTCATCGGGTTCATGTGGGCATCCTCAAGCTCTAGAGTGTTCATAATTTCGCTATAGATATAGTCACTTCCATCTTTAGTCAGGTGAATGTTATCGCAAGTATACTTCTTGATATCACTAGCACTCCACTTGCGTAGGTCAATGACCGAGACACCTGAGGCGTTCAGCTCGGAAGCGAACAAATCGGAGTAGGAATGCGTAATGGAGATATTCTTGGGGCGACCACGCTTAAAGTCTCCCTCCCACCCTGAAACGAAGCGATTCGCAGAAATGAATATTAAGTTTGGAATGGACTTGAGGCGCTCGACAACCTTATATGCCATTTCCAAATTGTACATATTAATAGTTTTTTCGCCTTCATACATAACACTTGAGGGCGTACTGAAGTGTGTAGCCATCTCGCTTTCGCCAAAAACTTCATCGAATATTGACTTTTTATTGTTCACTATTTTGCGAGAGTAATCGCGAGTATTTGCAGCTATTCCGTCTCCATTGGATGTATTCTGATTATCGTAAAGATCGTTTCTTGCGCTTCTCGCTGGGCGGGGAGACCACTCAACAATACCCGTATATAGGATTACAGCATCGTATTCCTGAAGTTTTTGAGGATTGAACCACTCTAGAAAATCGAGGGTAGTAGTCCACTTCATTGGGCATAGGTAGAGGTCGACATCCAGCCTGCTATCTTTTGCCAAACGTTCGGAAAATATATCATGTGTTTGGCCGGCAGGCTTATGTTGACCTCGGCTATCCGTAAATATAAGGATCTTTTTCTTTTCCGCAGAAAGTTGGGGCATTGCAGTTCTCGTAAATTAGAAAAATATTAAGTTGATATGGCGTAGCCATTAGGATTCTGCGATTGCCATTTCCAACAACTTTTCGTCATATCCTCCATATCGTATGTCGCTTTCCACCCTAGAAGGGTATTAGCCTTGGTTGGGTCGGCGAGACAGGCGGCGATGTCACCTGTGCGCCGCGGAACATTTTTGAAAGGTAGCTCCTTGCCACAAGCTTTTGAGAATGCTGCGAGCATTTCTAGCACCGTACTGCCTTTGCCTGTACCGATATTAAAAACATCCGTTCCGGTATGTGTCTCAGCATAGTTCAACGCCGCGACGTGTGCCGCTGCCAAATCTACGACATGGATGTAATCGCGCTCTCCCGTACCATCCCTAGTCTGGTAGTCAGTCCCAAATACTTCCAAATGAGAGCGGCGGCCTACTGCAACTTGTGATATGTAAGGCATAAGATTATTTGGGATATCTTTCGGATCTTCCCCTATTCTTCCACTCGAATGGCTACCGACTGGATTAAAGTATCGAAGAAGAACGCTTGAAGTCCCGGCGTTAGCACGTGTCCAATCCGATATAATTTGTTCTGCCATGAGCTTCGTACGACCGTATACGTTGCTCGCTTTTAGCGGATGGTCTTCGTCAATCGGCAGATAGTCGGGCTCGCCATATACAGTAGCGGAGGACGAGAATATCATCCGCGAGCAATTCGTCTGGGACATTACGTCCAGAAGTACGAGCGTGCCGTTGATGTTGGTATCGTAATACATCAGTGGGTGCTCTTCAGCCTCTCCCACTGCCTTGTGTCCTGCGAAGTGGATTACTGCCTCGGGACGAAAGTCCTCAAAAGCCGTCAAGAGCGCATCGCGGTCGCGAATATCCGCTTCAATTGTCTCGAAATCTCGGTTGGAGAGGCTCCGAACGCGTTTGAGAGCCTCTGGAGAACTATTGGAAAAGTTATCTAAGACACAGATCTCATGGCCTTGGGCGAGAAGCTCTAGTATCGTATGCGTTCCAATATATCCTGCGCCACCCGTCAGTAGAACCTGCATTACATTCCTTCCATCACTCAAATCACTATTTATAAAAACCAGCCAACCGCTCAATAGCCGTATGGCTGGCGCGGATGACCCCGTCGATCGTATTGGACCCGTTGTGCGATCCGAAAATACAACGCTCCATGTCGCGCAAGGAGTTGTTCATCTTCAGAGGTTCTTCCTCAAAAACATCGAGCGCAGCAGAGTGCACTTGGCCTGATTGCAGCGCGGCGATGAGGGCAGCCTCATCAATAAGCGGTCCGCGGGCAACGTTCACCACGCGCAGTCCGGGTTTGCATCGCGTCAGAACCTCGGTGTTAAGCATATGGAAATTGTGCTTGTTCAGCGCACAAGTGAATACGAGGAAATCCAGTGTCTCCACCGCTTCTGGCCATGCAGCACGTTCCAGAGCCTCAAATCCCGCATCGCCCTCCACGCCCGGATCATAGGCCACCACCTCCATGCCAAGCGCGCGCATGCGAGTCACGGTATGACGTCCAATGTCGCCCAAACCGATTACACCCACGCGTTTACCCAAAAGGCTGATCCCCGCTGGCTTGGGCCAATTCCCAGCCCGCACGCTCCGGTCGATCAGGAACAACTCGCGTGCCAGACCGATAACAAAAGCAGTGGCCACATCCGCGACTTCTGCGCCAAACATCATTGGCGTGTTGATGATCGGGATGCCCAAATCTTTGCAGGCGGCAAAATCCACATTGTCTACGCCAATGCCCCATTTCACGGCAGCGGTGAGACGCCCTGCCTTCGCAGCTTCGAACACGCGGCGCGTGGCCGGGTCGTCCCCAATGATCCAACCGTCATAGTTCGGCAGCAGCGCGCAAAGCTCGTCCTCGCTCAGGGTCTGAGTGACTTCGGCCCGATGAAGTTTCAATCCCCGCTCGGCGGCGTAATTGGTGAAACGGTCGAACTGTCCCAGCATGGGAGGGCATGTAACAAGGATATCTTTCATGATGCGGCGGCTTTCTGTGTGGTTTGCAAAGACGCGACGACTTCGGCCAGCGCCCAATCTTCGGGAGTGTCGATGTCGACGGCTTCCATCTGGTCCATCACATGCAGGATCGGTTGTTTGCCAATCCGCGCGCCGGTCTTGGCAAAGCTTTCGCGGGAGAAGATGAAGAGATTGGAGTTCTCCTCATACCACGGTTCAAGATCTTGGGTCTGGATCAGATTGTCAGGATCGTGGTTCACCGGGCTGCCATCCGCGCGGTAAAAGCGGGTCTGGATCTTATTTACGGTAAAGAGTGAATCCGCCCGGCCCTCAGCCACACCCGTTTTATAAGCTGCAAGTGCTCCTTGAATGGTAGCAGGGGTCAGCATTGGATTGGTGGTATGCGTCATCATATAGGTGTCTGCCGCGACCGCGGCGATGTCATCAGCTAGTATCAGGTTCATCGACACTGTATCCCCGCAAAGCTCGGGCTTGCGGTCACGAATGCGCACACGTTCCCCATCGGTGAGCCCGTTTTCGGCCAGAATACCGCGGGCATCGGTGTTGATGACCACTTCGTCAATTGCTTCGATCGACAACAGAGAATCCAAGACCCAGCGAAACAAGGGTTTGCCGTGAAGCAGACGGAAATTCTTGCCTTTAACCCTTTGACTGTTGGCCTTCATGGGGAGAAGTACGACGCACCGGCTTGAGCCACTCATCTTGATCTGCCTTCTTGAAAACTTGTGGGTAGAAAAAACGTTCTTTAGCGCTTTGCGAAAGAACCTTGTGTTGGTGGTTGCCCTTATAGGAGCCAATGAACTGGTTCCAGCGATAGCGCGCCATATCCATCAATGTGGCCGAGGTAATCTTGTTGCGCCGTGCCGCGCGCCAATCCCCCCAGATGCTGGCCGTTGTAAAACGGGCCACATCGAACCAAGATAGATGTACCTCTGGCATGATCTGGCGCAGAGCCATCGCTTCGCGTTCAAAACGGCGGCGCACCTGACGCCAGCTTTCCTGATGGTGGTGGAAGACGGGCGCGTTCGCGACATAGCCAATCTTGTAATCGGCCTGAACCATGCGCTTGGCCAGTTCCATGTCCTCTAAGCCTGTCAGTTCCTCATCAAAGCGAAACCGCTCCCAAGCCGTACGGGTTATCGCCGAGTTCGCATTGTTACAAAAGAACCCCTCTTGGGGCACCTGTGAGGTATCGGGGAAGTACTTGGCAAAAATGCGACGTTCGCTGTAATTGCTGGTATCGTCACCAATCTGGCGACCATAGGTATAGTCCGCAGTGCCGTCGATCAGCGGTTGGCAAAGCCTTTGCAGCCAATGCGCATCTACCGGCACACAATGGCCAGAGATGAACACCAGAAAATCTCCGGTGGCGAAATCACATCCCCGGTTGAGGGAACGCCCGAAGGAAAATTCGGCTTTTGAGATGTTGGTGATCCGGGCGCCATGGGCCTCGGCAATGGAGACTGTGCCATCGGTGGATCCGGAATCGATTAAAACTGTCTCGACTTCGATCCCTTCCGTTCTTTGGCCCGCGATCACCTGCATCAGGTCATCAAGATGCTGGGCTTCATTCAATGTTCTGATGACAATGCTTACCCGCATTCGATACCTCATTAACGCTACCGGAAGATTAGCCCATTACCGAAACTCCCCTACCCCCTTGATGCAATCAAAGAGAACCGCTTGGCAGCTCATCCTCGAGCCTCTTAACCTAAGTCGGTTATTTCTGTCCAGCATGACCTCCGAGCAGGTTGTATCTTGGGGGAAACCTTGCCATTGAAACTGAAAATCTTGGCGGTATGGCTAAAACCTTAACAGAAGTGGAGCGTTCTATTGCTATTGCCCCCTATTTTCCCCGACCTTGAGAACCGTTCTGTTTTCATTACCGGAGGCGGAAGTGGCATCGGCGCCACCCTGACCCGCGCGTTTTTACAGCAAGGGGCAGAGGTCACATTTGTGCAACGCTCGGATGCCACGGATTTCCAAAATGCCGTCGCTAAGGAGACCGGCAACCGCCCTACCTTTTTGCAATGTGACATCTCAGATTCCGCCGCGCTGAAGGCAGCGATCAAAAAGACCTCGGACACCCAAGGGCCGGTTCACGTCTTGGTCAACAATGCCGCCAATGATCAGCGGCATGAAACGCTCACCACAGATGATGCCGACTGGGACCGGCTAATGGCGGTAAACCTCAAAGCCTATTTTATGGCAGCTCAGGCCGCCATTCCGGATATGCAGGCGATGGGGGGCGGGTCGATTATTAACTTTTCTTCCATTAGCTACATGATGGGCAATGCCGGCTATCCGCTTTATGTTACCGCGAATGCCGGGATCAACGGCATGACCCGTGCGCTGGCCCGCGAGTTTGGTGCTGATAAAATCAGAGTGAATGCTTTGGCGCCCGGATGGGTCATGACCCAAAAGCAGCTCGACATGTGGGTGACACCTGAGGCACTGCAGGGCCAGCTTGACCGCCAATGTTTGAAAGAGACACTGGCGCCTGAGGATATTTCTGGCGGTGTGCTGTTTCTCGCTTCCGATGCCAGCCGGATGATGACGGGTCAAACCATGGTCATCGACGGCGGCGTGGTGGTCACCGGATGATCTAAAGGCTAGAATCCTGAAAAAATGTCGGTCACCCTATAACGAAATAACTACAATTCAACCAAAGGCTACAAAGTGATTCATCCTTGCATCGCCGCTGCAACAAGCACCCTCGAACGCCTGCGTCATATGCAAGCAACAGGCCCTGTCGCGCCGGGGGAGCATCTGCTGCCAGGGGTCTATTTCAGCGCCGATCTTTCGCAAAGCGACGTTAAAATCACTTTGCAGGACGCCGAAGGCAGCCTTTTGCAGGCAACAACCGACGTTACAGGCACGCCGCAGTGGCTGTCGCTCAATATTGAGCTGGGGGAGGGCAGCTTTGCCGTCGAGGAAATCCTGGGACTGCTAGCCGAGACCCAAGCAGAAGACCCCTTTACCGTCTTGCCTTTCATTCGCAGCTTCCGCGCGGGTATCGAATATGACACCCCCTTCAGCGAAGCCCTGAGCTTTGAGACAGCGCCGACCCTGAGCACGCTTTTGCATCAAGTCGCTCTCGGCGATCCTCTGGCTGAGGGCGCAGGCTATCACACATTGGTCTTGCCTTTGTCTGTGCGGAGCAGCTCATTCACGCTGCGCGACATGCGGGTTCTACATAGCCAAACCCTCGAAGCGGTGTAACGAGATTCGGCGCCGGCTTAGTGCGGGCGCACTTTTCCGCGCCTGCGAACCGCGCGAAACGGCTTGGTAACCTGCCAAGAGCGCGACCCGTAAACGCCTGACAACTCATCCCGGGCGGCTGAAAGTTCTCGGTTCAGCGCATCCCCACGGGCATAGGCGGCTTGAAGCTTTCTTTGATCCTCCAGCATGACCCGCGCCAAGATCGTCTCACGATGAGCGCGTTTGGTATCACTTTGCTTGAGCCGATGCTCCAGAGCGTCGGATTTCGCTTTGAGCGCATGCCGTTCCATCGCAGCTTGACGTAGAGCTTCACACTCCTCTTCAAGCTCCGACAGTCTGGCCCCCGACTTCTTTGCCGCGTTCAGATGCAAAGCGGCATTCTCGCGCAAAAGCTCCAACTCTTCCTTTGCCGCCTTCAAATAAGAGCTCACGGCACCACCACTTGCAGTGTCAGCCTCCACCCTAAGCGACAGGTTCTCACGCAGAAGCTCGGCTTCCTCGCTCGCCGAGGCAATCTGTTTTTTATAGACTTCCAACTCAGCTTGCCTGTCTTTCAACGCTTGCAGGTCACTTAGGGCCTCTTCGAGGTGGGTTGCGTTAGGCAGATTTTCATGGGGGCCGCGACGCAGGGCTGCAAGCTCTTGCAACAAGCGGGTAGCCGCCTCATCCTGACGCAAAAGCGTTTCTGCCAGAATAAGATAGTTTGGGTCGGGCAATACGGGCCCCTCGGAAGGCTGCGCATTGCTGCGCAGTTCAAAATCAAGTTCTGTCAGCAACTCGGGATCGTTTGACAGCAAGGCTCTTGCGTCAACCAGCACAAGCTGGCGCCGGCGGCGGCGTGCTGCCCCCAAAAGCGCTTCTGCTTCTGCTGTCCATTCTGCCAGCGCCTCAGCACAGGCAAGACCCGCATCCAAACGCCGCGCGAGGGCCTCGACGGGCTGCACAAGGACCACAAGCACCTGCAGAGTTCTATCCTCTGCCACCTCAGACAGCGCCTCATGGACATGTAGATCCGGCCAGAACAAGGACTTCATGTGGCCCTCGATCACGGGGGCAAATATCTCTTCCGCCTCAATGACGACGGGAAGATCTTTTTTGTCAGTCTTGATTTTAGACACGGGAACCTCTGGCTTTGCTTTCGGCATATTGCGTTCTCCTGCGCGAAGGTTCCAGCAGGAATATCCAACACGCTTGCATCCTGTGGATTCTCAAAGCTCTTGCCCCAAGGGCGCGCGCCGAAAGCTCTCCAAAGCGCCGCCCACCGTGCAATTAACGATCTCCGCCCCAGCGGCCTCAAAAGCCGTTTTGGCCAATTTATAGGTACGGGCCATGTGGTCTGTATCGGCGGCTTGCCAAAGCTTACCCCTGAAATACCCGGGATCAAAATGGTTCTCATCGTCTTCATCTTGCCGAAGGAGGGTACCTTCGCGCACAGCGTCAGGCTGGCGGTAACTGTTATCAACGCCAATCAACAGCACTTTGCGGTAGCCCAGCGCCAGCAGAACTTGAAGCCAGAAAAAGCTAACCGTGGCATGCCATGCGATATACGTCTGTGGCGTTTCAGAGAAAAATAACGGTCCACCGAGGGCGTTAAGCCAGATGGTGTTCTCATCATCCCTTAGAACATGGGAAAGCCCTACAGGCAGTACGCGCCAATAGGGCAGGTCGAAAAACACTTCCGGGGCTTGTTCGGCAACAAAGTAATTGCTAACCGCCACGCCGCGCGCCACAGTCGATAGTGCCGGGTGACTGACCGCATAATTCGAAATATAAACATCCTGCCCCTGAAGGAGGCTCAGATCGGTTTGCTTTAGCGACGGGCCATTGCCCACCAAAACGGCGACATCTCTCTGCCGAGTGGCAGCAAAACGTTTCATTCGCGTCCGCCCCCGCTCTAGCAGTGCGTTCACCCAATCAATATTAAAGCCCCAATGCTGCTCATTCACCGAATAGGGATAGGGCCGGTCAGCACGCGCAAGATACCCTGCCGGATCGGCAAGTATTTCTTGCTCCAAGGACTGTGCTCGCTCGCCAGGTAATGCATGCACCGGGGCGGGACAGATATTATTCAGACTCAACCACGCCTCAAGATTGGCCGCCTCCTGATCACCTGATCGGGAGGCCATGCGGATCTTCTCATGCGTTAAATTGGACCCATTGAACATCCGCGCGACGCGGCGGGCATGGCCTTGAGCTTCAGCAACAGATGTGGCCGCAGGCAGCGCGGCAAAAAGCATATCTAAAGGGACAAAACCCCGCTCTGCGCGTTTGGCTGAACAAGCATCAATAAAGGAAGCAGGCAAAGAAAAAGACAAGGGCGCGCAATACTACAATATCGGAATGAGTTTCGTCAAACGGCAATCCGGCTTCGGGAGCCATAGCAAAAGCTTAACCGAAGCACAGGCCAATGAAAACGCTTATCCCAACCGCACCGCCGGTTCGGCCTGCCCCTGATGAGAAAGAGTGCAACAAAAGACCTGCCCGTCCTGTGCCGTCGGGGCGGCAATGCCTTCTGTGGCGGTAGTCGCGAAAAGCTCTGTCATCTGTGCCCCCCCAAAAGCCGGGCAACTGGCATGTGGGACGGGCAGACTGACCTGTGACAGGTAGCGCCCATCAGGCGCATAGCGTGCCACGCGCCCAGCGCCCCATTGCGCATTCCAAAGACACCCCTCCCGATCTACCACGGCTCCATCGGGGAAAAGCCCCTCGGCACTTAAATCTACGAAAAGACGAGTGGCACCTATAGGGAAGCCACGATCATCAAGCGGCTGCGCCATTATCTTCTGGCGAGGGGTATCCGCGAAATAAGCCATATGCCGATCTGGGGAAAAGCAGATCGCATTGGGAATAGTAATCCCATCGAAAAGCACCGTAAGCGCGCCTTCGAAATAACGGTAAATCTTGCCCGCCTCCGCCTCGGCGGATTTGCCCATTGTTCCGATCCAAAACCCTCCCCAAGGGTCCGCACGTCCATCGTTGGACCGGGTCACTTGGTTTTCAGCTTCCAACGACGTAATCAAATGAGTTTCCCGCGAGGAAAGTGAAAATGTCCTCAGCCCCGTTTCGGAAGCGATCAACAATGTCTCTTCATCCACCCAGCCGGCTGCGGACACATGTTCTTCGAACTGCCAAGATGATGGCTCTTCGCCCCTTCGAGACATCATGCGCTTGTTAATAATATCGAACCAAAAAAGCTCTTGGCGCAGTGGATGCCACAAAGGCCCCTCCCCCAAGATGGACTGACGCGCATCAAAACATTCGGAGTGAATTTCATCTGTCATATTTCCAAGCCCGTAGCTAGGTCTTACGTCTTTGCCCATGTGGGGACACTCATCTTGGGGTCAACAACATTTCATGAAGTCTAGGCATAGTCTAAGACGCTGTAAAATGACTACCCTCAGGCGTCATCTCTGACGAAAGCGCCGCTTGTGCCTCATCTAGGTTAGGCACCGCATCCATAATCCGCCGGGTTTTTTGGCCCTTGTTAGTCAGAGCATCCACGATCATCGCATAAGACTTGGGATGCGCCTTTGGATCAATTTCCAAGAACCGCAGGATTGCATAGACCCGGTCCATGCCTGCTTTGGGGTCAGGGTCGGCATAGACATCCTCGAAAAAGACCACATGCGGGTCGACCCCAAGGGCGTCAAATTGCGCCGTCAGACGCACCCGCGCGGCAGCACAAAAGCGCATGTGCTGAACCGCCTGAGCCACCGGGATCGGTGCTAAAACCTCTTCACCGCGCGCGATACGGTCATAAGCCGCCTCAGCCTCACCCGGCCCCCAGACGCCCGTAATCTTGGCCAGTTCCAGCGATAGAATACGGTTAACTTCGGCACGTCGGTCCAACACTACATGGCGATAACCCAGACCTGTGGCCACCTCGAGGAGGATTTTATTGAAAAGCCCAGGGTGCAGTTCATAGCAATGTTTGATTACCGGTCGCCGGCCCAGCGCTTCGGTCAGTTCCGCGCGCAGACGGTCTGAGTCGGGATCTTGCGCCCAAGCTGTGGATATCGCACCGAACAAACGGTCAGGGTTGAAAGGCTCATGGGCGATGCCCGGATGTTCTGACAGGGTGGCCAAAAGCGCTGCAAGGGTGGTACCCCCGGTACGGCGCATGGTCCAGATAATATAGGGGTAACTCACGTCTGAATCCTTTTGGCCGCGACTTCTGAACCCAAATGCTGGTATCATCGCCGCTTTTGTAGGGCAAGCAGTGCTACGGGGCTTGTCCTCGCCCTTAGGGTGGAGGAAAAGTTGGCCATGAGCATGAAACACCCCTCCGCTTTGCCCGCATCCCCTAAAATCTCGGTGATCGTGCCGATTTACAATGTGGCGGATCATGTGCGCCCCTGCATCGCCAGCCTGTTGGGCCAGACCTTCACAGATTTCGAAGTGCTGATGATTGATGACGGTGCCACCGATAACAGTGCCGCACAGGCGCTGGCTGCTGCGGGGGGCGATCCGCGTTTTCGTCTGATATCACAAGAGAACGGCGGTCTTTCGGCGGCACGCAACACCGGGCTTGAAGCCGCGCGCGGTGCCTATATCGCCTTTGTCGACAGCGATGATCGGGTGATGCCTGATTACCTGATGCAGCTTTGGCAGGCCTTGCAAGACAGCGGCGCCGATTGGGTTGCTTGTGGTCTGCAGGAATGTTTTGCCGATGGCAGCGGGCTGACCCATTCGGCAATCCATGGGGCCAAGGATTTGACCATGCATCCGGTGACACGGCGCTACCGGCTGGAAACTTGGCATGATGTGATCGTGCATTTCCCATCGGCTTGGAACAAGCTCTACCGCCGCTCCCTCATTGAGGGGCTGCGCTTTGACGTGGGCACTTGGTTTGAAGATCACACGTTCTTTTACCGCGCGGCATCACGCAGCGACCATCTGCTGCATCTGCCCCAAGCGCTGTACCTGCAGACCCGGGGCCGCGTGGGTCAGATCACCGCCAGCGATGACGACCGTGTTTTTGACCAATTCGCAGTGCTACACGAGATGCACGGCCTGATGCAAGACAGCAAAAAGCCCGGCGCAGAGACTGCTTTTGCCGCCATCGCCTCGCGGTTGTTGTTTGAACGCAGCACGGCGCTGCATGACCCCGCCCGCCGCGCGCGTTTCGCCCATGCTGCCGCCCAGTTTATGGAAGAGGAGAGTCTGACCTATACCCCTGACTGGGACGAAGACATCAGCCGCGCTTGGGGGCTGGAGATGGCCGGGCAACTGCCCCTAAGCGTGATCCTTGCATGGGATGGCAGCGACGACGGGATGCTGCGCGAAAGCCTAAGCAGCCTTACCGCTCAACATGGCCCGGGGCATGAGGTGCTGCTGGTTTGTGAGGGAGACAAAACCGCCAAAGCAGCACAGGAAATTGCCGCGCCGCATGTCCAAGTCCTGACCCAGAAAGGCCACGGCGCGGGCCATGCACGGGCCTGCGGTGTGGCCGCTGCCCAAGGGCGCTATCTGACTTTTCTCGACGCTGGAGACACGTTGCACCCCGGCGCGCTGCTCGCTTGGATTGAGGCGATGTTGCGCAGCGATGTCGCTCTTGGCGTGTCGCCCATTTTGCAGGCAGGTGGCGGGGTCGAGGCACCTGTCTATCACCCCGCCTTCGTTGATCCCCGCTCTCTGCCTAGCAGGACCGATCTCATGGTTTCCGATATTCCGCTCAGCCCGGTGCAGGCGCTCGGACTGGAGCTTGATCTTGCGGGAAAAATCTTTGACCGGGCAGCACTGCAAAAGGCAGAACTGACAGGGAAGCGACCTCTGGCCTCGGGTCCTGCGCTCTCTCTTGCTGCGGCGCTGACCTCTGGCGGGGTCGCGCATACGCCTTGGGCCGGTATCACCCGCGCCCTGCCCAAACATGCTCCGCTCTCCACTGTCTGGCGCGGGCATGATGCGCTTTGCCGGGGCCTGCCACGGGTACTGGCGCAGCAACTTCCGAAAGGCTGGCAGCGCAGGCTCTATGCCCGGGCGCTCTGGCGGCAACTCACCCCCACGGCCCCCCTCGCGCCTCGGCCACGTTTGATAAAACAAGCCCCACGATTGCTGCGCGCAGCCGCAGCCGCAGCCCTGCGCGGGCTTAGCCATGGCGGCAGCGGCCCGGCGGGGTTCGATCCGATGATCGGCCCAAAATTTCTGGCGCTGCTTGATCCGATGCGCGCCGCCCGTGCAATCTGGCGCCGCGCCCGCGGTCGCCCCGCCTTCGCTGGAGATGTGCCACCTGCCCTGCCCGCCTTGCCCCGGTCCGCTGCGCGCAGCACCCTGCCCGAAAGCCACCCGGCGCTGCTGCTCTTTCCGCTTCAAAAGGCTGGGCTCTTTCGCTTTCAAGTGGATTTCCACGAAACCCCCTACGGCAATATCACCTTTTTCGGGCCGGACCGTACCCATGTGCCCTTCCATCTGTCGCTGCGCTTTGAAGAAGGGCTGGTGGTCTGCAACGACAGCCGTGCCGATGGAAACTGGCGTGCGGAACGCCAACGCGCGCATCCTCTGCCCCGGCAAGGGGCCGTGCTAACCATCGAATTCACCCCGCCGCGGGTGCGTGTCTTACTGGAGGCCGAAGTACTGTTTGATATAGGCGCTCGGAGCCCGTTCCACCGCCAAGGGCTGCGCGGCGTAGAGAACATTGCTTATCTGCATGTAGAAGGTGCCGTGCAGCCGCTTGACCTGATGCCCCAAGCGCCAGAGGACGGGCTGATACTGGATCCTCGGCTGGTGCTGCGCGCAGTCGGAGAGGTTACAGATCACTACCTACACGCCTCCCCAGAGACGGTAACAGCGCCAGCGCTGACCCCCGCCGCAGCCATGAATGAGAAAACCGCACTACAGGCGCTGTTGCCGGGTCGGATCTGGCGCGACCTCCCCCCAGAGGCCACAATTGTCCTGCAATTGAATGGCCCAGATGGCGCACCCCGCGGTGCGGCACTGCACCTATCACGCGCGGATATGGCAAACCGTATCGAGACCCTGCTGGCTCAAGACCCTTCTGTCGCAGACAGCACGCTGGTGCTCACTTTGATCGAACATATCCGCCACGGCGCTCTGATGCCGCTTCTTTCCCTCCAAGCGCAAAGCGATGCGCGGGTGCTGGCACGGCAGTTTGATCTGTCAGACTTTCTTGAGCCCCCCGATAGCCCCACCACTGATGCCCAAGCCGTGGCTCCTGTCAAACTCCTTCCGGATCCGGTCACCTCTCTCATCCAGACCGCGCTGGCCCGCTTTGCCCTAAGCCAACGGCAAACCCCGCCCGCAGACCCGCTGCGTGTGGTGGCCGATATTGCCCTGCCACCTGCCGCACGTCAGGGTTTTTTTTCTGGCGCTCAGTGATCCCTTCTGTCGCGCAGGCCAAGATTTTCATGCGCTAGCGAAAATGGCAGGGGCCGAGAAGCTCCCCCCCTTTACCCCTAGCCAAGACCGTTGGTCCAATTCCGCCATGGCTCCCTATCTCATGGCCGAGGGGCGCATTACAGAATTGCGCCCGTTGCTGTGGTCACTGGCGGAGCCCGGTGCGGGCTGGGTCGTCACCCCCGCGCTGGCTTGGGTCGGACGCGAAGCCATAAGCGCAACACGACTACCGAATGAAGATCGCGAGGATATTCTCTATGCTATTATGGCGTTTATTTCTCGACGCGTCCCAGACTATTGGGAGCGTGCCCACTGTACCGAACTGACTCACATGGCTGTGCAACTGCTGTGCAACCGTGCAATGTTTTCCTATTACTTAAGCCGCGATGTGGCGAACTTCTGCCTTTCAGCCTACGCCTTATCGCGACAGTTCTGGCAACTGTTGGATTCAGAATGCGATCATGCGCAAACCATGCCGTCCGAAATTATACAGGCCCGTGCGGCCTTCGCCGATTTGCAGGCCACTCAGCCCGCCCAAAGCCCCGCAGAGCGGCAGCGTATTGATGCCGCTCTGCGCCAGCTTGAGGCGCTCGGCGCCCAAGATGTGCCCCGGGTACGGCGTGAACTGCTTGGTCCGTCAGGGCTGCCCCAAGCGGACGATGCACCGCTTGAAATGTCAGCGCTAATGCAACTGCCAACCCCGGCCACACAGTCCAGCGGCCGGGCCGCTTTGCGCCATATGGCGGCCCCCTGTAGCAGTTCTGTAAGCGACGAAGTCGGCACTTTGGTCGCGCAAACAGTGGCTGATCTCTATCCTGATCTGCCCCGCGCGCCCCTGTCTGATCTTCAAATCACCCTCGCGCAGCAGATCGCCAGTTTTTCCGCTGCCCCCACAGCGCCCCCTGCCGATATTCAAACCCTACTGGCGCGTCTGGACCGGCTCGCCGATCCAGACGCGCGTTTTCTGGGCCTCGGTCTGGGCCTCATCCTCGTAACCATATGGGGGCAAACCCAGCCGGAGTTGGCGCAGCGCCTAGCCACCTGGGCGGCGGATCGTATCAAGGAACTCAGCCCTGATCACCGCACCGCCTTTAATCAAGCCACCGCCCCCCGCATGGCTTGGATGAAACTACAAGCCAGCGGTCTGCCACATGCCAAAATACTGAAAGAAATCTTTGAGGACAGCCCTCTGCCCACACTGCCCTCAGAGACTGTTTTAAAGGCCGAAAACTCGCTCTACGACACGATCATCACGGTATTTTCCTGCGCGCCCTATCTTGAGACGCGCATCCCCGCCCTGCGCGACGGCTGGCTGAGGCTGCTGAAAGACCTCGGCATTCCTTATGTCATCATTGTGGGTAATGGCGACGGACGACTAGATGGCGACGTGCTACATCTGGATGCGCCCGACGATTACGAAGGGCTGCCACAAAAGACCCTCGCGGCCATCGCATGGGTGCGTGATCACAGTGACTTTGCGCATATGTATAAGATCGACGATGACTGCTTCGTTAATGCGCCGCTGTTGTTTAACAGCCTGAACTACCGTGCCAGTGACTACTATGGCCGCAAATTGCGCCGCGGGTTGGCCCAGACCGACCGAATCTGGCATCAACAGAAGTCCGCTTCTGATCGTGGCAAGTTCGACCTTGATAAATCTCCTGAACCCTCAAGCTACGCCGACGGTGGCTCGGGCTATGCCCTCTCGCGCCGCGCCATGGACGCGGCCCTTGATGCCGCCCAAAGCCCCGAAGGTCAGCGCCTGATCGAAACCTCCTTTATGGAAGACAAGATGCTGGGCGATTTGTTGTCGCTACGGGGTATCCATGTAGATGAAACCGACTACCGCACCACAATCCGCCGCCGCAGCTTTGGCGCAGCCACCCCGGTGGCCTTTTGGCAAAACAGCTTCATGCCCAGCAAAAGCGCTCCCGTGATGCAAGCCCATATGGACACCCACGAGGGCCAACAGGAAGACTTGGCAAGGCTTGACCATCATGGCCTATGGCCGCGCAAAATATGGCCAAGCTATCAGAATGTGACCTTGGGCTATCAAAGCAACGCGCTGGAATTGATCACCTCTGAGGCCTCTGTCGCAGCAGCAGCTGAGGCCGAGATCGCCGTGGTTGCCTGTATGCGCAATGAGATGTTCATGCTGCCGCATTTTCTGGCTCATTACCGCAAACTTGGGGCCACAGCCTTTTTGATCGCCGATAATGTCTCTGACGATGGCACCCGCGAATATCTGGCCGAGCAACCGGATGTGGCTCTTTTCTCGGTCGATACCGATTACAAGCTGTCGCGCTACGGTGTGGCGTGGCAACAGGCGATGATGGCCGCGGTGCGCCCGGGAAAATGGTCCCTGGTGGCGGATGCGGATGAGCTGCTGGTCTGGCAAGAAGACCAGCGCGAGAGCCTGCCTGAGCTTCTGGCCTCGGATGCCTTCAAAGACGCGGATGCGGCGCGGCTCTTCATGCTGGACATGTACCCAGAGGGGCGGTTGGAGTCGGCAGATTTTGCCAGCGGTGATCCTTTTGCCGAGGCCGGTTTTTGCGACCGAACCCCTTTCCTCAGCACATGGCACGGCCGCGGACCCTTTTCTAACATGCCTACATGGACCAGCGCATTGCGTCACCGTTTGATCGAAGGCGCGCGGCCCGATCTGTTCGTCGCACAAAAGATCGCCCTGCTGCGCTATCAACCGTGGATGCGGCTCTCGGCTGGGCTGCATTTCGTTGGCGATGTGACATTGTCAAAGCGCGAATTGATCTTTGCGCATTTCAAATACAATGCCGATTTCCGCCGCAAAGCGCGCGCCGAAGTCGCCCGGCGCCAACATTTCAATGATGCAGAGGAATACCGTAAATACCTCGCACTGACCTCTGAAGGCCGTGACCGTATCTTTGACCCCGATCTTTCAGTGGCGTGGCGCGACAGCCCCTTTATTCAGTCTGTGTT
Source organism: Sulfitobacter sp. 15WGC (assembly GCF_005068605.1). NCBI lineage: Bacteria > Pseudomonadati > Pseudomonadota > Alphaproteobacteria > Rhodobacterales > Roseobacteraceae > Sulfitobacter > Sulfitobacter sp. 15WGC. The sequence goes on from NZ_SZNL01000027.1 coordinate 24,572, forward strand.
GCGAGGTGAAGACAGAGCCTAACGCGGGCGATAATGCCCCATTAGGTCTTCCATATGCTGGGCCATGCCGACCGGGGCCATGGCCCCCTGCCAATAGGCATCCATATCAACTTCGCCCGCCAAAAGTGCGGCGATCCGGGCATGGAACGCCGCGATATCTCCGGCGCGGAACACCATCTCAGGGCAGTTGCCCAATTCCTGCGCACCGCCCATATCGGCGGTAAGCAAGGGAATATGGCGCGCGTGCATTTCAATCGCCACCTGTGGCAGGTTGTCATGCCACAACACCGGCACCAACCCCACATCAACAGGGCCCAGCAGCCGGTCGAGATCATCATGCGCATAGCCATCGGCATAGGTCAGCGCCGCCAAACGCGGGGCAAGGTCTTTGAGCCGCGCCATGACCGCCCGGTCCCCACGCCGTGCTGCCACCTCAAGCCGCATACGCCCGGCCATCGCGGCAGGCATTTCCTCTAGCGCTTTCAGCAAAAAATAGAACCCTTTGTCGCGCCGCATATAGCCGAGATAAGCCAGCGTCAGCGTGCCATCATTTCGCGCAGGAAAATCCCGTGGCGTGGTCCGCTCAAAAGCCGCCGCCTCGCGGGTGCCAATATAGGAGGTATGGGTGATTTCTTCGCGCAGCCCATGCGCCAGTGCCAGCCGCCGCACCGCGTCAGAGACGCAAAGAACCGTATCACAATGGGCATTGATCAACGCCACCATCTCGCGCCGCCGCGCAACATAGCCGCTGCCATCAACAGGGGTAATCCGCTGCAACTCCCCCGGTGACGCCCGGCGCTTTGGTCGGGTCTGATTGATCCGCCGCCACGCCCGTGCCCCGCGTCCTCCCAGCCGCATCGACCAACGATAGGCTTTGTCATAGGACCAGCTGCCGGGGCGCAGCCCGAGGCTTTTGAGTGTCTGCGACACCCCGCCCGAGAGACGCATGTGCCGCGCGTCATGAACATGCGGCAGGCAGTTCACACAGGCCCGTCCCGCGTCGAAATCATCGCAGGTCTCACGCTCTTGATGCCACAGGTTCACCTGCGGGCAGAAAGGATAGTAATTGTGCAGCGACATCACCACACGGGTCTGCGGCCAACGCTCTTTCATCTTTAGAACCGCTGCGGGCAGCCCTTCGAGATTGTTGAAATGCACCACATCATAGGGGCCAGTTTTTTCGATGAAATCGAAAAACACCGCCTCGGTCGCCGGGTCAGTGATCTGCGCCGCGCTGCCAAAGCCGTGATGCGCGGGCGCCAAAACCGCGGAATTGACGATCTCAAAGCGCCGCGCGCGATCAGTATCAGGGCCGAAACGTTGCTGCTCCCACCGAGGTGGCCCGTTGCGTAGATCATACGCCACACCCGCAGAGACGAACGTGGCCTCCACCCCCGGCTGATCGTCCAGCGCCGCCATCAGGTTACGCTGATAGACAGTCACCCCGCCCCCGCGGCGTTCGTCATCAAGGTAATCAACCCAGTTGTAATAAAGTATACGCAAAGGGCGGTCACAATTCGTCATCTAACCAGCCGCCATAGCCGATCTTTTTGAAATAATAGCGGATCGGGCCGGGCTCTGCAAAACGGTCAGCGATGGTATTGGGGTTTTGCTTGACCAAGGGGCTTTCCATGGCAGGGTCCACCTCTAGTCCCAGTTTGGCGCAGATCTTTTCTTTGAAGCCGGGTTGGAACATCTCGCGATATTCAACCGTGAAACGCGGATTGGGCCGCGCCGCCAACCAGCCGCGAAACAGATGATCGAATGTCGCATATTCATGCCAACGGTGGCTGATTTGCCGTGGGTTGGCTTTGATCTTCAGGTTTGGATCACGCTTTTTGCGCGCTTGCTTTTCAGTCTCGGCCCAATTTTTATCGCGCGCCGCCCGCATCAAAGACGACACCTGCGCAAGCCGGTTTTCCCGCCAGACATATATCAAGGTAACATCGGGCATCTGCTCAAGCTGCTGCAGCACCCGTACATTATGCCCGATCATAAATTTGAACCCGGCATGGGTCACGCCCGCTGCCTGAGGTTGAGCAAAGAACTGCTCCATATGCCCCACAGGATCGCTGTCCCGGCCAACCACGGCTTCATGGCTGTCGTCATGATCACCTTGAATGACGGCATAAGGGTTATAATGCTCGCCTTCGCAAGAGATACGGGCATGGGCATTTAGTAGGGTCATTAGATAGGTGGTGCCACTACGCGGCAGACCGATAATGAGAAACTTATGCTGAGCCGCTTCGCCGCCAGAACTGCGCAGCGTTTCAAGCTTCCTAAGAACTGAGGCCAACAACAGGCTCCTTATGCATCTTTATTCCTCCCTTTATCCGGGAACGATAAGGGGGTTCAACAGTCCCGCCCTGTCAAAACACTTCTGAAATTAGGGTCAGGATGCATTGATTTCGGTCTCTCTGCATGATTCACGGCTCGGAAAAGGAGTGGTGACATGAGTGAACTTTTCTGGCTGACCGATGAGCAAATGGGCAAACTTGCGCCTTTCTTCCCGAA
>NZ_SZNL01000280.1:0-246 GCF_005068605.1 Sulfitobacter sp. 15WGC
ACCTAATGACAGGTTTTCCGACAGGGCCGAGGTCCCGTCTTCGCCCGGCATGTCGCGGCTTTCGTCATAGCCTTCGACGATATGGGCCATGAATGAGCCAAGCCGGGCCTGAGCCGCGGCCCCCCCCAAGCGGACATAGGGGCGCACTACGTCGCGACCGCGCTGCATCTCGGCGTCCATTTGCCAATCGTCGAGCGCGGCGCTCTGGGGCCAGTTTGGCGGGGCTGGGATGTCGCTCGGGGTGGC
>NZ_SZNL01000281.1:0-243 GCF_005068605.1 Sulfitobacter sp. 15WGC
GTCAGTGAAGCGGCGGCGCGGCCGCAAGCGGGCCCGTGGAACGCGCTCCCCGATGCCGGAGGCTGCGTATCCCAATGCGCGCTGGTCTCTGGACTTCCTGGCTGACAGCTTCGGCCCATCCCGGAAATTCCGCATCCTGGCAGTGATAGACGATTGCAGCCGCGAAAACCTGTGCCTGATTGCTGACACCAGCATCTCCGGCGCGCGTGTTGCGCGTGAGCTGGATGCGCTGGTGCGGATCTA
>NZ_SZNL01000282.1:0-242 GCF_005068605.1 Sulfitobacter sp. 15WGC
TTTTCCCCCCTCATTTCGCCAACACTTGCCCAATATCTCGCCTAAACCTTGCGCAATTGCTCGAGAACGCTTTCTATGACCGATGATCAGATTAACAAAACCGCCGCAGCTCAATGCTGCGGCGGTTTTGCGTTTGAGGGGGGGAGGGAGTGATGCCCAATAACGGTCTATTTTCCGCCCTTCACTTGGCGCAATAGTTCGGTAACTCTTTCGCAACTGCGTAGAGAGACTGATATGACGCC
>NZ_SZNL01000283.1:0-236 GCF_005068605.1 Sulfitobacter sp. 15WGC
GTGTCCGCGTCCAATAGGGCCGTCCGAGGCCGGCGGCTCGCAGCACCCCGAGGGGTAGGGCGTCGGGGCCGTTTGATGCCTGATCTACAGTCAATCATTTGTCGGGGAATATGGTGCCCAGGAGAGGACTCGAACCTCCACACCGTTGCCAGTACTAGCACCTGAAGCTAGCGCGTCTACCATTCCGCCACCTGGGCACGTATCGTGTGGGGTGCTCTAAGGCTCAGCCGGGTGAC
>NZ_SZNL01000284.1:0-233 GCF_005068605.1 Sulfitobacter sp. 15WGC
CGGAATACGGTTCCAGACCGACTTCGGCCGAGGCGCGCGGTCCGCCAATGCATCAAGGCCGCCTTCGACGTAGCGGTCATACCATCGGTAAAATGTCGTGCGCGGGATACCCAGCATATCAAGGGTCATTTTTGTGGGCAGGTGTGATCCCTCAACCGTGCGAATGATCTCAAGCTTCTCGGTTGCTGGATACCTCATTCCTCGAACTCCCCAGCCCCTGTCATGCTTTTTTT
>NZ_SZNL01000285.1:0-233 GCF_005068605.1 Sulfitobacter sp. 15WGC
ACATCAACGGCTTCTACAATCCGCGAAGGCGGCACTCAGCACTGGGTTGGAAAAGCCCGGTCGCTTTCGAAAGGAAAGTGGCCTAAACGAGCACGTGGGGCGGCACAAAAACGCGACAGGTCCAGTCTTTGTGAACACCACAATGGCGCAGGACACTCCGGCATAGGGACGGAACACGCCTGAGGGCATCTTGATGATCGCGTCGAGTTTGTGATCCTCGACCAGCATGCCGC
>NZ_SZNL01000286.1:0-227 GCF_005068605.1 Sulfitobacter sp. 15WGC
GCCACAGCAGAACGACTTGATCGAGGGCTTCAAAGGCAGCATGCGCGAGGAACTGCTGAACGAGGAGATATTTGACACTGACACAGCCGGGCCATTCTGAGGTGGGCCGATCAGAACGCAATTCCGTAGCACTATATCGACCCAGGGAAGCCGCAGCAGAACGCCTTTATCAAGTCATTAAACGGCAGCCTGCGCGACGAGCTGCTGAACGAGGAGATATTTGACAC
>NZ_SZNL01000287.1:0-222 GCF_005068605.1 Sulfitobacter sp. 15WGC
TAGGAACCGAGACGCCAGTCTCGGTGGAGCCTCCCTTGAGATACCACCCTTGTTCTGCTTGATGTCTAACCGCGGACCGTTATCCGGTTCCGGGACCTGTGTGGCGGGTAGTTTGACTGGGGCGGTCTCCTAAATCGTAACGGAGGCGCGCGAAGGTTGGCTCAGAGCGGTCGGAAATCGCTCGTTGAGTGCAATGGCAGAAGCCAGCCTGACTGCGAGACT
>NZ_SZNL01000288.1:0-219 GCF_005068605.1 Sulfitobacter sp. 15WGC
TCGGGATGAGCTGTGCCTAGGGGTGAAAGGCCAATCAAACTCGGAGATAGCTGGTTCTCTGCGAAATCTATTTAGGTAGAGCGTCATCCGAATACCCTCGGGGGTAGAGCACTGGATGGGTAATGGGCCCCACAGGCTTACTGATCCTAACCAAACTCCGAATACCGAGGAGTACTGGATGGCAGACACACGGCGAATGCTAACGTCCGTCGTGGAGAG
>NZ_SZNL01000289.1:0-205 GCF_005068605.1 Sulfitobacter sp. 15WGC
CAGAATGGCCCGGCTCGTGAACTCTGTCCCCCTCGCCATTGTCTCTCGGACCAATGGCGTTCCAATGGCTCGATCGCTGACTATGCATCCGGGTTTACCGTAGATCCGCACCAGCGCATCCAGCTCACGCGCAACACGCGCGCCGGAGATGCTGGTGTCAGCAATCAGGCACAGGTTTTCGCGGCTGCAATCGTCTATCACTGCC
>NZ_SZNL01000028.1:0-24653 GCF_005068605.1 Sulfitobacter sp. 15WGC
GACACCTCCATGCCGCCATACTTGGACTTCAGCTTGTAGAACGTTGCCGGGCTGAGCCCGTGCCTGCGGCACACCTCCGCCGTCGGCATGCCTGCCTCTTGCTCCTTGATCATCCCGATAATCTGCGCCTCGGTAAAACGGCTCTTCCGCATTCGTCTGCTCCTCTAGGGTTGGGCAGACTCTACATCATGGTGAGGGATTTCGCGGGGGGCAGGTCAGATCCTCGAACATTATTTCGACCGCCTTTCTCAAAGTTTTGGATCGCCAAGTAGATCAGCTTTGTTGCAGCGTCCGCGGTCGGGAATGATCCTCGCGTCCTTAGCGATTTGCAGATTACACGGTTCAAGCTTTCAATTGCGTAGGAGAGCCAGAATTTGGCGCCCTCGTTGTCAGCGATCCAAAGACCAAGAACCTCGCGCACGCCATCCCTGCTTACACCAAGAGCCACGTAGACGGCTTTGTTCTTGACCATGCGACTATCCACTACCCGGCAGGCATTGCGAAGTGATGTCCCGAGAGGGGCCTGACGGATTTCGACCCTAGGGCGTCAAAAATCCCTCAACTTAGGCCGTCCGTTTACCGACACATTATCGATATCCTCTAGCTTAAAGCCGCGCACCAAGGACGGTATCATCACGCAGACCAATACGAAGATCGGCAGTCCCACGACGGTAATCACCTGCTGCAAAGCGGTCAGCCCGGTGTCGCCGGTCAGCAGGATCAGCATCGCCGCGACCAGCCCTTCGGCAAGACCCCAAAAGACCCGCTGGCGCACGGGGCCGGGTTTGGCATGGCCGGTGCAAAGCATATCGACGACCAGTGAAGCGGAGTCCGACGAGGTGGCAAAGAAAATCGCCACGATGATGATCGCCACGCCTTGGACGAAGAGCGTGAAGGGGAAATGCTCAAGAAAGACGAAAAGTGCGAGTGGGATGCTCTCTGCCACCGCCCGGCTGATCTCGCCCGCCTGATCGCCCATCGCTTCCCGCGCCGCCGTGCCGATGCCGTCAAAGCCGATGGCCTGCCAGCCGAAGATCGAGAACCAAATTAGCGTGAAGGCCGTGGGCGCAAGCAGAACGCCGAAGACGAATTCGCGAATGGTCCTGCCGCGCGAAATCCGCGCCACGAACAGCCCGATGAAGGGCGACCAGGTCACGGTCCACGCCCAGTAAAAGACGGTCCAATCCCCCTGCCAGCCCCAATCCCCGTTTGACGGGTTCCGATTGGCCAGCATATCGTTCCAAAAGGCCAGCCGCGGCAGGTTTTGCAGATAAAGCCCCGCGGTTTCGACGATGCCACGTAAAAGAAACAGGGTCGATCCGGTCACCAGCACAAAGAGCATCAAGAGAACCGCCATGCCGATGTTGATGTTCGACAAAAGCTTCACCCCGCTGTCGAGCCCCGCCACGATCGAGCCGACAGCGACCATGGTCAGCACGGCGAGGATCATGATCTTCAAAAAGGTCGAAGCGTCCCAGCCAAAAAGCTCGGACAGCCCCGCCGCGATCTGCGAAGAGCCGAGACCGAGGGACACCGCAACGCCGAAGATCGTGCCCAAGATGGCCACGATATCAATGGCTTTGCCCACTGGCCCGTGAACACCCTCACGCAGCAGGGGATAGAAAACCGAGCTGACGCGCACCGGCAGATCATAGCGGTTGATGAAATAGGCGAAGGCCAGACCGGGCAGCGTGAAAATCGCCCAAGTGTGCAGCCCCAGGTGATAGATCGCGATTGAAATCGCATCTTTCGCCGCCTGTTCCGAATAGGGTTCCACCCCCGGCAGGGGCGGTTTCTGAAAATGGCTGATCGGCTCTGCCACGCCCCAGAACATGAGAACGGTGCCGATGCCCCCGGCGAAAAGCATGGTGAACCACGACAGGTTCGAATACTCCGGCTCAGAGCCTTTCGGCCCCAATCGGATATGGCCGTGGCGCGACGCGGCGGCCCAAATCAGAAAACCCAGCCAGACATTCACGCCCAGAATGAAGAACCAGCCAAGATTGGTCACGACCCAAGCCCGACCCACGGCGAAGATGTCTCCGATGGGTTCGGGGACCGCGATCAAAAGCAGAACGAAAAGCGCGGCGAGCCCGGCTGAAATGAAAAAGATGACCGGGTCCGTTTTCAGACCAAGACGCCGTGCGAGATTTTCCACCTATTTTTTCCTTTATTGTTCGTTTCCTTGGTCGGCCCTGCGGCCCCTCTAGGGCATCACCGGAGCCTCGCCTTTGGATGACATGTCCGGCTCATCACGGCTGCGGATCTCCATATTCCCGCGCAGACGCGGCAGGGCTTGGGGATGCTCTTTTTGCAGCCAATCGATCATCTTCTCGCGGATTTCACAGCGCAGATCCCATGCCTGCGGCGAGGTCCGGGCGCTAACAAGGCCACGCACGGCGATACTGTCTTTCTCGGTCTCGGAAACCTGAAGGTTGACCACCTGCCCGTCCCATAGGGGCGAGGCTTTGGCCAGTTCCTCAAGCTTCGCGCGCATTTCGCCGATCGGCACCGTGTAATCGAGATACCAAAACACCGTGCCGATGATCGACGCGCTTTCGCGGGTCCAATTCTGAAAGGGCTTTTCGATGAAATAAGACAGCGGCACCACCATGCGCCGCCAATCCCACAGACGCACGACGACATAGGTCGCGAAAATCTCTTCGACCCAGCCCCATTCGTCTTCGACGATCACCACATCTTCGAGCCTGATGGGCTGGGTAATGGCGATCTGAAGCCCCGCAATCAGATTGGTCAGCACCGGGCGGGCCGCCAGCCCGACGACCAGCCCCGCCGCCCCGGCCGAGGCGAAAAGCCCCGCCCCGTATTTCTGCACGCTCTCAAAGGTCAACAAAACGCCAGCGGCTGTGAAAATCCCCAAGATGATGGTCACGGTCCGGCGCAGCACCCGCGCTTGGGTCACGAACTTGCGGGCCGAAAGATTGTCTTCGACATCCAACCGATGCCGCCGCACGGCGCGTTCGGCGAAATGATTGGTCAGAAGGATCAGCGTCCAGCCGACGAGGATGATCAGCAAGACCAGAAACAGATGCGCCGCCCCGTCCTGCCAACCGTAAAGCCGCACATTGGGCAGAACCCAAGCAAGCGCTGCAACCACAGCGGCAAGGCGCAGCGGCCTGCGCGCCCGGCGCAGCAAAGACCGCCCGGTGATGTTCTTTTCCGAGATCACGCGGTCGAGAATACGGTATCCGATCCAATGCACCGCCAGCCCCGCCGCACAGGCCAGAAGCACGGCAAGCAGGGGGCTGACGAAATCGGGCGCGGCCTCAAGCTGCGTTGCAATACCTGTCGCTATGCGGTCCAGCGTCTCCATCGCTTAGGCCCACCAAACCACCATCGCCAGCGTGGCCACGACAAGCAGCCCGGCCCAGAGGGTGCGATCCTGCCACAGCGGTTTCTCCCATTGGGTAAAGATCTCCTTGGCTTCTTCCCCCTGCCAGACAAGGTCTTTGATATTCTCTTTTTCCTTCGGCGAGGTGGCGTAGGAAATACCGAAATGCAGGATGATCCCGATGGTCATCATGATCGAGGACATCACCGTATAGTGGATTTCCGGCAGCCCCATATAGGCCCAGTAATTCGTCACCTCTTTCAACACGAAAAGCGGAATGCCGATGATGAGGCCAAACATGATCGTCCAAAACGCGCCGTTGCCGTTCAACCGTTTGAACATCAGGCCGAGGATATAGACCACCACGATGGTCGGCACGATATAGGACAGCGAGGATTGGAAATAGCTGAACAGGCTTTCAAACCCGGCAATCATCGGCGCATAGATCGCACCAAAGACCATGACGCCCGCGGTGACCAGTTTGCCCATCCAGACCTGACGTTCTTCGCTCACGTTGAACATCGGCTCGACAAAGTCCTTTACCACCAAGGTCGAGGCAGAGTTCAGGGCGGAGTCAAGCGAAGACATGATCGCCGCAATCAACGCCGCCATGATCAGCCCGCGCACGCCAATCGGCATCAGCTCAAACGCCAGCGTGGGGAAAGCAAGGTCAGGCGTTTCAAGATCGGGGTAGAGCTTGAGCGCGATCACCCCCGGCAGCACCATCAAAAAGATGTTCGGCAGTTTCAGGAAACCGGCGAAGATCGCCCCGATCTGCCCTTCTTTCAGGTCCTTCGCGCCCAGCGTCCGCTGCACGACGAACTGGTTGATCGTCCAATAGTAAAAGCCCAGTAGGATAACGCCCAAGAGCCCCGTCCACGGCAGGAAATCATCGTCCGCGGGCAGGATCATATGGGTCATATCTTCGGGCGTGCCGGTGAACAGTTCCTCCCAGCCGCCGATCTCATCAAGGCCGATCCAGAACAGGGCGGCGGCCCCGATGATCAGCAAAATCGCCTGCACCGTATCGGTCACGACCACCGCCGAAAGACCGCCCAGAATGGTGTAGATGCCCGCGACCAAAGCCAGCACGGCGACGGCGGCCCAAAGGTTGAGGTAGCCGGTGACATTCGAGATCACCAACCCGCCCGCATAGAGCGCGCCCGCCGTGTCGATGAACATGATGGCGAGGATGGTGAAAAGCGAAAACGCCCGGCGCGAACGGACGTCATAGCGTTCTTCCAGAAATCCCGGCACGGTTGAGATTTTGGCCCGCAGGTAAGACGGCAGAATGAAGATCGCGAATAGGATCAAGACCAGCGCCGCGGTCCATTCGTAGTTGAAGATCACGACGCCATTCGCATAGGCCCCGCCCATCAGCCCCACAAAGCTGGAGCCGGACATGTTGGAGGCGAAAAGCGAGAAGCCGATCAGATACCAAGGCAGGGAGCGCCCGGCGAGGAAGTAATCCTCGGACCCGCCGGATTGTTTGCGCGAAACGTAAATACCATGGGCGACGACACCGATAAAATAGGCCACGACAATCGCATAGTCGATCAGGTGCAGGTCAAATTTCGCGCTCTCCATCTTGCTCTCCTAAAATATGCCTTGCGCTTGGTTCCGAAATTGAAACGCGCCCCCGGGGGCTCAGCCCTCCTCTTCCCAAGGCTCCATTTCTTGCAGCTCTTTCTCGGTCGCCGAAACATAGGCCCGCAGATCGTCTCCGCCCAAACGGCGCAATTCGATCATATCGAGCGGCACGGCGACCTGCGTTTCGCCCAGACCGAGGAAGCCGCCGATGTCGAGGATCACCATCTTGATCTGACCATCTTCGCTAAAGGTGACCTGCGAAATCTCACCGATCCAATTGTCGTTCTGGCCAAAAGCCGCCAGCCCGAGGAATTCTTCGGAATCCAGATCGCTCAATTTAACGATCTCGATCTTCTCGCCGCCCTCACGCATATCGGCAGCGCGCAGGCGCACGTCGTCTTCGTTGTATTCGGGGGCGGCTTTCAAGTCTTCTTTCTGGCCGGTATAGAGCAGAAAGAATTCGTTCTCTTCATCCGCATCCGGCAGGAACCGCAGATCATCAAGCGACAACACCCGTGTCGCCCCCTTGCCCAGAAATCCGCCCGCATCGACAATGATCCCACGCAGGGTGCCATCGCGGCTGATCACCACTTCGGACACCTGCCCGGCCATGGTCCATTCTTCCAAAGGCTCTTTCAATTCTTCGAGGTCGATATCGGCCAACGGCGCATCCTTGGCGGGCAGAAACAGCTTGTGGCCATTCAGGCTCGACAGGGCGATCATCGTGTCTTGGGGAATGAATTGCGGTGTCTCAGTCTCGGATCGCAGTGCCGTGGCGGCGAGGCTGCCAATCAGCGTAATTGCTAGAAGTGGCGCATTTCTCATGACTATCTCCTGCTGAAAATTCGGGCGGGCAAGGCCGGTAGCATCATGGGGATAACGGTAACTTGATGAGATAGTTCCCTTGTTACGTGAATTTACAGAACCTGCACCGCCAGCGCGCCCGCGTAGATCACCAACAGGCCGATGCTTTCCCAACCGATCCCCTTGCGCTGGCGAAAGATCAGGCCGAGGATCAGAACCGCCGTCATCATCATCGCCACGGTGAGCCAAAACAGGTCATCCGCCGTGATCGCGTGATAGAGCGAGCCGTCGCGATACCCGATGTCCGACAGGGTCAGGAACAGCGTGTCGAAAGTATTGCCGCCGATGATCCCGCCCACGGCCAATTGCAGCGCCCCGCGCCGCACCGCGACGAGGGTGGTGACAAGCTCGGGCAGAGAGGTGAGCACCGCCGTCATCGTGGCCCCCACCACGGTATCCGACAGATCGAACCGGTCCGAGATCTCCGCCGCGATCCGCGCCACGGCGAAGCCGGAAAGACCCATCAGCACCAGCAAGATCAGAAAGGGCACAACCAATGCGCCCACGGGTTTCTCGGCCTCTTCGTCGTCCTCGGGCTCATCCGCGCGGGTGTCCGAGGTGGATACCGGATGCCACATCGGCTCTTCCCGCAGCCGGGCGGTGGCACGCATGCCATAGGCGTAGAGCGCGAACAGCGCGACACTGGCGGGATGGATGCCCCAGAACGCCACCTCCGGCGCGGTGAAGGCCATCAGCGGCACCGTCAGCAGAAGCAGCAGCAACCCCGCCTGAAAGACATTGGCCAGATCAGCCGCCGCATGTTCGAGGTTGGCCCGCCGATAGATCATGTCCGCCAAGGCCAGAAAGGCCGTCTGCGCCGCGATGCCCCCGATGCCGTTCGAAAAGGCCAATGAGGCCCGCCCGTCCAGCGCCGAGGTCAGCGAGACGACGGTGCCGGACATGGAAGTGGCCGCGCCGAGCAGGGCCGCGCCAACCAGCGCCTCCCCCCAGCCGGTCCGGTCCGCGATCTGGTCGCTGAGCCCCGTCATACGGTAGCCAGTCACGAGAATGATAAGCCCGGCGAGACCGCCAAGAGCGAAGAGGATCGGGGTGGAAAGGCTTGCAAACATGCCCGGTCAACGCGCGAGGGGGCGATCCGTTCGCGCGGATTAGTGAAAAAGTTCACAAAGTTCCGGAACCCCACGGGAAGTTTACCGTTGTTGTGATGCAGACCTATTTTTCAAGCGGAGCCGCAATTTATGGCAAAGCTCTTTTCACGGCGAGCTATTTTAGCCCAAATCGCACTTGGTACAGGTGCCGCGACAGTCGGATTGCCGGTGCAGCACGCCTTCGCCGCCCGCGATGATCGGCCTTGGGCGTTTTTCACCAATGACGAAGCGCGGTGGATGGCCGCCGTGGTCGATGTTTTCATTCCGCAAGATGAGTTTCCCTCGGCCTCGCAAGCCGGTGTTGTCGACTTTATCGATTACCAGATGGCCACGGCCTATGGCGCGGGGAAAGGGCTCTACCTTGAGCCGCCTTTTCCCGATGGGGCTGTTGCCGAACAGGGATATCAGCTTGAATTCACACCGGCCCAACTCCTTCGCCAAGGGATAGAACAGGCGCGCCAATTGGGGGATTTTGCCACGATGGATGCCACCGCTCGCGCCGATCATGTCGAAGAACTATCGAACCGGGATGATTTTATCGGCACTCTGATCGCCGAATTGTGGAAGCTGACGCGGCAGGGTTATTTCGCCGATCCGATCTATCTGGGCAATCACGATTACGCTGGCTGGCGCATGGTCGGGTTTCCGGGGGCGCATGCCTATTACACCGAGCGGGTGGACGAGCACGAACGCTCGGTCACGCCGCCGCCGCGCGGCATTGCCCATGATCGTGGCGGCTCCCCCTACCCGCCCCGCGCGATTGGCGGAGGGTCTGACTGATGGCACCCAGAACGCTTCCCAAAACCGATGTCTTGATCATTGGCGGCGGCTGGACCGGCCTGACCGCAGCCTACGAATTGGCCCATGCCGGGCAGCGCTGCGTCGTGCTGGAGCGGGGCAAGCAACGCCATACCGCCACATCCTTCGGCGCGCCCGAGGAACATGACGAACTCAAATACGCCCACCGCTACGAACATATGGTCGACGTCAAGAAAGAGACGCTGACCTTCCGCCACAACCGCGACCAACAAGCGCTGCCGATGCGGCGGCTGGGGTCTTTCCTGCCCGGATCGGGCTTGGGGGGCGCAGGCATCCATTGGAACGGCCAGCTTTGGCGGCCCCTGCCCTCTGACCTTGAAATGCGCAGCCATTACGAAGAGCGCTACGGCAAGGATTTCATCGGCCCCGACCTCAGCATTCAGGACTGGGGCGTCACCTATGATGAGCTTGAACCGCATCTCGACTTTTTCGAACGGATTTGCGGAGCCGCCGGGCAGGCTGGCAATTTAAACGGCGAGGCGCTTGCCGGGGGGAACATTTTTGAGGGGCCGCGCAGCGCGGATTACCCCAACCCGCCGATGCGCCAGCCGATCTCCAACACGCTCTTTGGCAAGGCGGCCGAGCGGATGGGGTTGAACCCTTTCCCCATGCCCTCGGCCAATGTGACCAAAGCCTATGTGAACCCCTATGGCGCGCAGCTGCACCCCTGCACCTATTGCGGCTTTTGCGAGCGTTTCGGCTGCGGCTACTATGCCAAGGCCGACCCGATCATCTGCGTCTATGACCGGATCAAGGACCACGAGAATTTCGAGATCCGCCTGAACGCACAGGTGTTGCGCATCGAGAAGAGCGAAGACGGCAAGACCGCCACCGGGGCGATCTATCTTGATGAGAACGGCGAAGAGGTCTTTCAGCCCGCCGACACGATCTGCATGAACGCCTATGCGCTGTGGAACGTGCATCTGATGCTCGTCTCCGGCCTTGGCAAACCCTATGACCCCGAGACCCGCACCGGCGTCGTTGGGCGCAACTACAGCTATCAAACCGTGGCCGGGGTCGATGCCTTCTTCGACGACAGTGTGAAAACCGACCCCTATATGGGCGCGGGCGCGCTCGGCGTGGTGATCGACGATTACAACGGCGACAATTTCGACCATAGCGATCTGGGGTTCGTCGGCGGTGGTTATATCGCCTGCAAGCAGTACCATGGCCGCCCCATCGGCTATCAGCCGGTGCCCGAAGGCACGCCGAAATGGGGCGCGGAGTGGAAACGCGCGGTGCGCGAGAACTACAATCATCACGCCGATCTGGTGGTGCATGGCTCCTCGGTGTCGACGCCCGAGAATTACCTCGACCTCGATCCGACATGGACCGATGCCTATGGCCGCCCGCTGCTGCGCATGACCTTCGATTTCCCCGAGAATGACCGCAAGATGTCGGACTATGTGATGCAGCGCGCGATGGAAGTCGCCCGCGAGATGGACAATGTGACTTCCGTCAGCGGCAGCAACAACGCGGCGATCGACAGCCACTATGACATCGTCCCCTATCAGACCACCCATAACGTCGGCGGCGCGGTGATCGGCACCGACCCCGAAACCAGCGTGGTCAACCGCTATGGCCAGATGTGGGATCATCACAACGTCTTCGTTTTCGGTGCCTGCCTGTTCCCGCAGAACCTTGGCTACAACCCCACCGGGCCGCTGATGGGCCTCGCCTATTGGACGCTTGAACACATGAAACGCGACTACCTGCCGAACCCCGGCCCCTTGATGGATGCCTAAGACAGATCGAAAGGACCGCCCCATGACATTCCGTACCGTTCTGACGACCTGTAGCGCGATCGCCGTTCTCGGCATTTCCGCCGGTTTCATCCGCGCCCAGAATTACGAGGCCGCCCCCGGCATCTCGGCGATGGAGCAACGTTTGCAAGACGACGTTCTGCGCTTCAACGCGACGGTGAACACCGAGGTCGACGACGATGTGCTGGAGCTTGGCCGGCTGGTGGCCATGGGCGGATCCGAGGCGGGCGACAGCGGCATGGCCTGCATCACCTGCCACGGCGGCGATGGCGCGGGCGACGGCTCGGGCGCCTTCCCACGGCTGGCCGGTCAGGCCGGGTGGTACACCTATAAGCAGCTCAAGGACTATGCCTCGGGCGACCGGCAGAACCGCGTCATGTCGGGCATCGCCAAGAAGCTGACCGAAGAAGAGATGGAAGCGGTCGCGGCCTATTACGCCACGATCTCGGCCCCCTACACCCCGCCCTTGGGCGATGTGGACGGCATGACATTGCAATGGGGCGGCCAGCTTGGCGCGGTCGGCTCGGCTGAGCGCGGCGTGCCCGCTTGTGTGAATTGTCACGGGCCAAGCGGCCTCGGCAATCCGCCCTCGGTGCCCTACCTTGCCGGGCAATATGCCAGCTACATGGCGCATCAATTGCAAATGTGGAAAGAGGGCAAGCGCGACAATGACGTGGACAACGTGATGTCCGCCATCGCCAAGAAGATGACCCAGAAAGACATCGAAGCCGTCAGCGCCTATTACAACCGTGTCCGCCCGACGCAGCCGCTGCCGCCCGAGACCTCACCGCTGTTGGAGCCTTCCACGGCGCCGACGCAGTGAGCTGAGGCATGCGCGTCTTCACCGTCATATCGGTTCTGCTGCTGACCGGCCTCGCGATGGTCTGGTCGGCCTTGCCGCCGCAAAGCAGCCTTGCCGCCGCTGTGTCAGGCCCGATCCGAGAAGCCTCGCGGCAGGTGTCGGACTGGGCCCGGATCAACATTCGCCAAGGTCTGGTGGAAAAGACCCCGGATTACGAAGCCGCCTCGCGCCGGTTTCTGGATGCCGACCCGCAGCGCGGGGTTGCCCTGATCCGCCTTCATGGCTGCGGCGCTTGCCACCGCGTGCCGGGGCTGCGCGATGCCCAAGGCACCGTTGGCCCTGATCTGCATGACTTCGCCCGACAATCCTATGTCGCGGGCGTTTTGCCGAACCGCCCCGGCGATCTGACCCGTTGGTTGATGAACCCGCCCGCCCATAGCCCTGAGACCGCCATGCCGAACCTTGGCCTGAAACGTGACGAAGCGCGCGACATCGCCGCCTATCTTCTGGGATCGGAGGTGCGCGAATGAGCGAGACCGCACAGTCCACGCTTGGCGAATACGGCGTGCAATCCGCCCTCGCGCCAGAGGGGGTCGGCGCCACGGCGATCAACGGGCTGACCATCGGCATGACGGTCGCTTTCGGCGTGGTCTTCGTGCTACTGCTGCTCTTTGTCTGGGGCGTCCTCGCCGGTAAGCTCGCCCCGCGCAAATGGTGGATCTGGGCGGGGGGCATTGCCCTGCCGCTCGTCTCGGTGCTGATCCTGATGGGTTTTTCCACCGTCATCCTGCAACGCATCACCTTGGAAGACCCCAAGGCGCTGGTCATCGAAGTGACCGGCAAACAGTTCTGGTGGGACGTGGTCTATGACCCCGAAGGCTGGGCCATGCGCGGTGCCAATGAGATCGTCATTCCCAAAGGCCGCCCGGTGACCTTTCGCTTGAAATCCAGCGACGTGATCCATTCCTTCTGGGTGCCCAAGCTTACCGGCAAGATGGATATGATCCCGGGCCGGGTGAACAGCCTGCCGGTCATGGCGACCGAAACGGGGCGTTTTCGCGGGCAATGTGCTGAGTTCTGCGGGCTGTCGCACCCCAAGATGGCCTTTGAGGTCGTCGTAATGGAGCCGGAAGCCTTCGACGCTTGGATGCAGCGCAGCAGTGGCGAGGCGCGAGACGCGGCCACCACGGAGTTGACCCGCGGGCGCGATGTCTTTGTCGAGGCGGGGTGCCCCGCCTGCCATACCATACGCGGCGTGGCTGAGACCGGAACGCTCGGGCCCGACCTGACCCGCGTGGGCGCGCGTGGCAGTCTTGGCGCGGGGATGTACCGCATGAACCAAGGCACGCTCGCGGGTTGGATCGCAGACCCGACCGCGATGAAACCGGGGGCCAAGATGCCTTCTTACAACCATCTGCCGGGGCCCGACCTGCGCGCGCTCTCGGCCTATCTGGCGAGCCTTAAATGACGGACCGTAAAGCATATGTCGTGGATCTGCCCGAGGATCAGACCTATTCCGGCAGCGCCAAGGGCGCGCCTGACAAGGGGTTCGAGCAGATTTGGGATTACCCGCCGGGCATCCGCTATCTGTCCTCGGTCAGCCACCGGGTTGTTGGCAAACGCTTCCTCGTCACCGGCTTCGTCTTTTTCCTGATCGCTGGTTTCCTCGCCCTGCTGGTGCGCACCCAACTCATCGTGCCGGACAATACCTTCCTTGATTCCGAGACCTACAATCAGGTCTTCACGATGCATGGCACGATCATGATGTTCCTCTTCGCGATCCCCATGCTGGAGGGCTTCGCGGTGCATCTCATCCCGCTCATGGTGGGCGCGCGCGACCTTGTGTTTCCGCGGCTCGGGGCATTTGGCTATTACTGCTACCTCTTCGGCGGCATCATCGTGCTGTCGTCCTTCGTCTTCGACGCCGCGCCCGCGGGGGGCTGGTTCATGTATGTGCCGCTCTCGACCAGCGCCTATACGCAAGACCTTTCGGCGGATTTCTGGCTCATCGGCATCACCTTCGCCGAGATCGCCAGCGTGACCGCGGCGGTAGAGATTATCGCCGCGATCCTCTGCACCCGCGCGCCGGGGATGAGCCTGACCAAGATGCCGATCCTAATGTGGTATCTGCTGATCACCGCCTTCATGATTGCCGTGGGCTTTCCGCCGCTGATCATCGGTTCGATCCTTCTGGAGGCCGAGCGCCTTTTGGGTCTGCCCTTCTTCGACATCGCGCTTGGCGGCGATCCCCTGCTCTGGCAGCACCTGTTCTGGCTCTTCGGCCACCCGGAGGTCTACATCATCTTCCTGCCCGCTGCGGGCATGGTGGCCACGATGCTGCCGACCTTCGTCGGCAAACCGCTCTTCGGCTACGGTTTTGCCGTGGCGGCGGTGGTGACGATGGGTTTCCTCAGCTTCGGCCTCTGGGCGCACCACATGTTCGCCACGGGCCTGCCGGTGATGTCGCTGACGCTGTTCTCGGCCGCCTCGACGATGGTGGCGATCCCGACGGGGGTGCAGATCTTCTGCTTCCTCGCCACGCTGGCACAGGGAAAGCCGCGGATGGAGGTGCCGATGCTCTTCATCCTCGGCTTCCTGTTTATCTTCGTGCTGGGCGGCCTCACCGGCGTGATGGTGGCCGCCGTGCCCTTCAACCTGCAGGCCCATGACAGCTACTTCGTGGTGGCGCATCTGCACTATGTGCTGATCGGCGGCTTCGTCTTCCCCATGTTCGGCGCGCTTTACTACTGGATGCCGCATTTCACCGGGCGGATGATGTCGGACACGCTGGGCCGCTGGGTCTTTTGGCTGATGTTCATCGGGTTCAACGTAACCTTCTTCATGATGCATCTCACCGGCATGCGCGGCATGCCGCGGCGGATCGCCAGCTACCCCGAGGGGCTGGGCTGGGACCGGCTTAACATGCTGTCGTCGATCGGCTCTTACATTCTCGCCGCGGGCGTAGTGCTCTTTGTCTTCGACTTCTTCTGGCACCAGCGTCACGGGCTGCGGGCGCGGCGCAACCCTTGGGGCGCGGGCACACTCGAATGGCTCTATCCGCCGATCCCGCCGGGGTTCAACTTTCACGCCATTCCCACCGTCCGCTCGCGTGAGCCGCTTTGGGATCAGCCCGAGCTGCTGGACCGCCCGGCCCATAAGGTCGAAGGCGCGCTGCGCCCCACCACCGACCACCGGCGCGAGACCATGGGCAATGACCCTGTGACCGGCGCGCCGATGCAGATCGTGCGCCTGCCCCATCCGACATGGGTGCCGCTGATCACGGCCTTCGGTCTGGCGCTTGGTTTCGGGGCGACGCTGGCCTCGGCCTATTGGCTGGTGGCTGTGGGTTTCACCATCGCGCTGGCGGGGATCACCGCCTGGATTTGGGAGCCGTCGGACAGCGGCGTGCTGCGCGATAGCGGCTTGGGCAAACTGCGCCTGCCGGTCAATATCGTCGATCCGCGCAGTCACCTGCATTTGGCAGTGGTGGGGACGATGCTGATCTCCGCCGCGCTCTTTGCCTCCTTGCTCTTTGCCGGGCTTTACCTGTGGAACACCCAGCCCCATTGGGCCGAGACGACCCCCGCCGCTGATCCGCTCATGGCGGGTCTGGCAGCCCTCGCCGCTCTGGGCCTGCTGCTGTTCAGCTGGGCCAGCCGCCGGGCGGCCTATGGGGCCAAGGTCAAATCAGTCATCGCCGTCGATCTGGGACTGGCCGTGGGGGCCATCGCCTTGGGCGCGCTGTTGTTCCTGTCGATCCAAGAGGTCGATCCCTATGGGTCGGCCTATGCCGCCGTGGGCTGGGCGCTCTTCGCCTTCGTGGCGGGATACCTTGCCGTGGTGCTCTACTGGTCGCTCATCAATGCGCTGCGCAAAGCCGTGGGCGCGGTCCAGCCGGGGCAGATGCTGCCCAACCTGCTCATCGCCACATTCGCCAAGGTGGTGGCCATCATGGGCGGGGTCACGGCGGCGGCCTATCTGCTGGCAGGAGGCGCGATATGAGAGGTCTGACCAAAGGCATCGCCAAACCGGCCCTGCTCTGGGCGCTGCATTTCACGCTGATCTACGCGCTGATCTCGGCCGCCTGCGCGCCGCGCGCGCTGTTGGGGCAAGACCATCTGCTAATCACTGCCGTCGTGCTGACGCTTGCCATGGCAATGGTGCAAATCTTTTGGATGTGGCGGGGCGCACATAGCGGTCGGCGGTCGGACCTGAACCGGGATGAGACCGCCCTTCTGCGCGCAGGATGGTGGACTGGGCTGATCTCGCTCATCGCCACGCTGGCCAATCTAACCCCGGTGCTGATCCTGCCCGGCTGCCACGGATAGAGAGAGAGGAGACCCCTCATGCAACAGGACGCCTATACCCCATTCTGCGGCACACCGCCCCTCCCCGGAGAGCTTTTGACCCGCTGGACCCTCGACCCCTTCCTGCTGGTCGGGCTGGTGGCCTTCGCGGCCCTGCTTTGGTCGCGGGCCGAGCGGCGGGGCCAAGCGCTGAGCGGTGCAGCGCTGGTGGCCTTCTTGTTCATCTCCCCGCTCTGCGCGGCCTCGATGGCGCTGTTCTCGGCCCGGGTGGGGCAGCATATTCTGCTCACGCTGATTGCCGCACCGATGATCGCGGCGGCGCTGCCGAAGGTACGGCTGCCCCTCTGGCCCCTCGCCTTGGTCTTCGCCCTGCTGTTTTGGGGATGGCACAGCCCGACGCCCTATGCGGCGACCCTGCAGTCTGACCTTGTCTATTGGGCGATGCATCTGTCGCTGACAGGCTGCGCGATTGCGCTTTTCATGGGGTTTCGCGGTGCCGGAGCGCAGGCGGCGGTGCCTGCGGTCTTTACCGCGGCACAGTTGACCGCCTTTGCGGTGACCCTCACCCTCGCCCCCACGGTGTGGCATGGCTGGCACGAGCTGACCGCCCTGCCCTATGGGCTTTCCGCCTTGGCCGATCAGCAACTGGCGGGCGCGTTGATGTGGGTCGCGGGCGGCGGGCTGTTCATGGTGCTGGTGGCGCTTCAAGTGCGGCAACTGCTGCGGCATGACACGCTGGCCCAAAGCGCGGGCTGAGCGGATTAGCCTGCCGCGAAGGCTTTGGTCAGGTCTTCCTGCCTGTCGCGCGGCAGCACCACGATCAGAACGTCGCCCTCTTGCAGGGTGACATCCCGCCCCGGCAACTGCTCTTCCCCGTCGCGGATCAGCGCGACAAGGCGGCCTTGCCCCGGCAAGTCCAACCGCGCCCCGGCCAAACGCTCGGGCACGGTGACGCGGGTCAGCAGCAGATCGTCCTGTAGCAGCGGCTCTTGCATCGCGTCGTCATCGCCGGTCAGCATATCCACGATGTCTTCGGCGACTTTGGCATGGGGGTTGATCACATCGTCCAAACCCAATTCGCAACAGACCCGCAGCAGCGCATTCGAAGTGATCTGCGGGATCACCCGACCATAACCGATAGAGCGGCCAATGAGCGCCGCCAGTATGTTGATCTCGGAGGCATTGGTCACGGCGATGCACACATCGTCTTCGTCGCGAAAGGCTTCGCGCAGCACATCGGGGTTGCTGCCGTCACCCTCTATCATGCCGCAGTCGATCCGCTCTGCCGCTTGCTCCAACAACTCGCGCGACTTGTCGATCAACACGACCTCGCGGTCGGTCTCGATCAACTCCTCCGCAATGGCGAGGCCAAAGCTCGACGCGCCGATGATGACGATACGCATGGGTAATCTCCTAACTTGGGCGGGTCCAACTGCGTGGCAGCAAAAGCGCCAGCACCGCGATGAATTCCAACCGGCCCAGCCACATGGCGAAGGCGACCGAGAGTTTCAGATCGCCGGGCATGTCCGCCCCCACCGCCCCGGTTGAGAGGCCCACGGTCGAAAGCGCTGAAATCGTGTCGAACAAGGCGGGCAACGGGGGGTAGCCATGGGCCACGAAGTGAAACCACAAGAGCCCCGCAAAGCTGAAATAGATGAGCACCAGCGCCAAAAGCGACACAACCGCTTCGGTCGAGACGGGCCGGCCACTGTGGCGCAGGGGGGCGATGGCATGTTCAGTGAGCCGCACATGCTGCACCGCATGGACCACTGCGCCGATACAGACATGCAGACGGCTGAGCTTTAGCCCCCCCGCCGTCGATCCGGCATCGCCGCCCCAAAGCATCGCCAGCAACAGGATAAGCAAGGCCGGGCCCGCATCATAGACCGGCCCCGTAGAAAACCCCGCCGTCGTCAGCCCCGAGATCAGGTTCAGCGCATGGGCGTAGAGCGTAAGCTCGCGATCTTGGGAGGTGGTCAGCACCGCGGCGAGGTAAATGACCAAGGCCAGTGCAATCGCCACGAGCACCCGCTGGACCGAGCCGAGCTTCCAAGCCTCACGGTGCCGCCCCTGGCCGACAAAAACAAAGACCAGCAGCGATATCGCGCCCAACACGCAGGACAAGATAACCATGCCCTGCCCGAGCGGAGAATAGCTGGCCAGACTGTCGGCGCGCGGCGAGAAACCGGCGGTCGAGATGGCGGCGAGGGTCAGCACCAGAGCCTCACGCCAATCGGGGATCACCAGCATGGTCAGCAGCACCATCACCAAGGTCAGCGCGCTATAGACGGTCAGAAGCTGCCGCGCCTGCTCTCGGGTTGAAGCAATGCGATCCCCCTGCTGGATATCGACCCGCCCCAGACGCCGCGCCGGGCGGCCCCGCGGCAGCAGCAGAGCAAGCACCGCCGTGGCGATCACCAAGCCGCCGCACCATTGCATCCAGCCGCGCAGGACGTGCCCCGCGAAGGGCCAGCTTTCCGCCTCCTGCGCGACCGTAAGGCCGGTGGTGGTGATGCCGCTCACCGCCTCGAAGAACGCATCTATGAGGGGCATGCCAAGGGTGACGAAAGCGGGTGTGGTCAACAGCGCGGCGATGAGAAAGACCAAGGCCACGGTCATCATCGCCTCCATCCCGCGCAGATCATCGGGCAGCGGGCGCGACCGCACCGCGACATGCACCATGCCCGAGAGGACAACAGGCGCGAGCAGGACCAGCGCCAGCAGCAAATCCCCCTCAGCCAATGCCCAAGCACCGGGTGGCAGGCACAGCGCGCCAAAGATCGGCGCGTGTTTGCCGAGGGTCAGCGCAATCACACGCGGCCGCGCGACGGTCATCACGGTCGAGGATCCCGACCGGAAGAAAGAGGCCGGGCGAATTGCCATCAGCTTGGGGCCATCTGTATCCGTGGTGGTGTAGCTTTATTCCGCATCAGGCGGCGTCTGCTGGTAGTATAGGGCAACCGCACGGATTTCCTCATCGCTAAGCGATTTGGCGATGTCTTCCATGACGTTAAGCGGCCCATTCGCCCGGTCGCCATTCTGCCACGCCACCAGTTGATCGGCGATATACTGCGCCGACTGCCCTGCCAAACGCGGGATCGCCGCGCCGCTTGTGTCGCTGCCACCGTGGCATTGGTTGCAGGCTGGCACGCTGTCACTGCCAGAGGCCGCAAGCGCGCCGCCCTGTTGCACCACATCCGTCGGGGCACCGTGATCGAACTTGGACAGTTTCGGCGCGACGGAGGCGTAGTAATCCGCCACGGCCAAACGCTCTTTTTCAGTCAACTGCGTGGCGATGGGCACCATGATCGGCGAAAACCGTTCACCCGCCATGAAGGCCTGAAGCTGCGCTTCGATATAGTCGGCAGGCAGCCCGGCCAGACCGGGCATCTCGCCCAAGCCCGCGCCTGCGTCATCCAGCCCGTGGCACGCCATGCATTTCATGCCGACACCACCCTGCTGCGCGCCGCCCGAGGCGACGGTGCGGCCCAAAGCGGTATCCGGGGCACGTTCCACGCCGCCATCATCGGCGTCGTCGAAGAGCGGTGGCGGAGACTGCGCCGCGGCAGCACAGGCGATGAAGGTGGCAAAGGGAACAAGAATTGAAAGTCGCATGGTCTACCCCTCCTCCAAATCGGCGAACTCGGCCCGCATACGCTTGACCTCTTCGGCGGTGACATCACCTTCGTAGTCATTGCCCAAGTTGGTTTGGATGTAGGACACGATCGCAGCGACCTGTTCATCATCCAGCCAATCGGCAAAGGCCGGCATGGCGCCATTGCCTTCAAGGATCAGGTTCACCGGATAGCGCTTGTGCCCCAGCCGCGGGTTGGCGGCCAAAGCGGGGTATTTCCCGGCGCCATATGCCCCCTCGCCCTCTGGCCCGTGACAGCCCGAACAGGCGCGGCGGTAAAGTTCGGACCCTTCGCTATCGGTGAATTTCTCGGTGGTGGAGCCCAGATCACGCCGACCGGCATCGACCTGAGAATTGTCCTCCTGCGCAAGGCTCGGCGTGGCGAGCGCCATGAGCAGGGGAAAGATCAGATAACGCATGGTTCAACCCTCCTTCACCGCGCGGTCATGGACCTGTCGCACCGCATCCAGCGCCGAGAGCAGAGAGCCTTCCTGCCAGCCCGGCAGATAGCTGATATGCTCCCCCGCGCAGACGAAACGGTTGTCCATGGTTGCGGCGATCTCATAATCGCGGCCCCGGTCATCCCAATCGGAGTAACAGCCCAGCATCCACGGCACCCGGTGCCAACTCAGCACCACACCGCTGCTGAATTCATCCCGGTACTGCGGGTGGATCCGCGCGCCCTGCTCCAACACGGTTTCAAGCCGCTCTTCGGGCGACATCGAATTGAAGGCATAGGCATGTGGCCCATAGGCATAGCAGCCCAGCAGCACGCCCGGACCATCGGAATGCATCTCAGCCGAGGGATAGCTGATCTCGGCAATCGGCAGGTCGGTCAGGGTGATGCCGCCATAAATTTGCTCATCCCGTTCCCAAAAGCGGCGCTTCATCTCCAGCCCCGCTTTCACCGCCTCATGGTAATGCAGCGCCCGCATGACGCGGCGCATGTCGCCAGAGACATCAACATCAAGCTGGCTGAGCACGGTGAAGGGGATGGTGCAGATACAGTAATCCGCCGTTTCAACCCCGCCGCTGCCTTCGCCATCGGCGCTGGAATACTCGACCTCGACCCCGCTTTCGGTCTGCCGGATCCGGTCAACTTTGGCGTTATAGGTGATCGTATCGTCCACCTCGCGGGCGAAGGCATGGGCGATCTCCTCCATGCCGCCCACGGGCTGGAACATCGGCGCATGGTGGCGGTAGGTCGTATGGTTGCGCATCTTTTCCCAAAAGCGGGATTTCAGCAGGTCTTCCAAGGCAATCGGCTCAGAAGGTTCAGGCGCGGCGTTGTAAAGCCCCCCGCCCGGCGCGCCATTCTCAGGATAGCCGCGGTATTCAGCGGTATCGAGACTGGCCTCATAGCTGTAATCGTTGTTGAGGATGCCAAAGGATTTCAGGGATTCCAAAAGGATCTCCGTGTCCTCTTTGGTCAGCGCGCTATCAAGCCGCCCTTTATCGACCGATTTGGCCAGCAATTCCGTGATCTGGCCCACGTAATCCGCCCAAGCATGGCCATAGCGAATTGGTTTGCCGTCAAATGCCGTTTGCGAATGGAGATAGGCGTTTTGGTTTTCCTGAACGAATACTTCGAGCGGGACGTTCAACCGGTGGCAATAGTCCAAGAGCGCCAGATGGTGATGCGGGATGCGCCACGGGCCGATGTTGATATATTGCCCTTTGGAGAATTCGACCTTTTGCTTATAGCCGCCCAATTCTTCGAATTCATCGCCGCCTTTGAGGGTCCAACAGCGGCCCCCGGCGCGCTTTTGATACTCTAGGATGCTGACTTCGTAGCCCGCGTTGCGCAGTTCCAGCGCGGCGCACATGCCCGCAAGACCCGCCCCCAGCACAACAACCTTGCGCCCCTGAGGCGCGCCGGAAAGTTCGATGGGGCCTTTGTAAGGGCTTTGCCGGGCATGCCCGAGGGAGGACATGGCGTGCAGCATGGTGGAGGAACCAGCGGCCAGACCGATCATTTTCAAAAGATCGCGCCGTGATGGGGGCCGGACGTTGGAGGGGTGGGACATAAAGACCGCTCCTATTTCAGGTAAATTTTTTGACCAATTAACGAAAGAACGCCCGCCGTAGGTCATTGTTCCAAGAAGGTCGGAAAAATCACGATCCGCCGCGATTGAGGTTCATTGCATCGAGCAAGACATTGACCTGCGCGGCGTCCTGCGGCGGCACGAGGCCAGTCGCATCCTTGCCTTCCAAAGTGTCCAAGAACGGCTCTACCCCCTCGCCCGCATCAAGCGGGGGAAGCTCTATGCTCTCGACCGGTTTCTGCTGGCCTCTGAGGCCGAGGTCCAGCACGCCCGCCCGCAGGCGCGCCCAACCGGCCTCGCCCACGATGTCCAACTCAAGGCGCATTTCGCTATCCGTCCAGCCCGCCTCAACCACGCCGGTGGCGGGCGGGGCCGCGAATTCGATCAGGGCCGCGCCGTGGTCATCCACCGGCCAGCCAAGCGCGTTACCCGTGACCGCATGGCCCGAGGCGATGGGGCCGACGAGCCATTGCAAAAGGTCGATGACATGCACCGCCTCATCCACGAACCCGCCATAGCAGGCGCGCGCCGGGTCGGTCATCCAGCAATCGAGGTCCAGCCAATCGGCATAGCCGCCGTCATGGGAAAAGCGTCCGCGGGCCTCTAGCACCCGGCCCAATGCGCCCCGCGCGATCCTCTCGTGCAGGTAGTTGAGCGCCGCGGACCTGCGCAGGAAATACCCCGTCGCCAAGACCAAGCCCTTTTCGCAGGCCAAGTCAGCGCAGCGGCGCGCCGCTTCGGCGCTGCCCGCCATCGGCTTTTCGACAAAGACCGGCAGACCGGCGTTCAGGGCGGCGGTGATGTCCTCCTCATGAAACACCGTTTCGCTGCACACAATCGCGCCGCGCACGTCCAATCGGGCAAGATCAGACAAGGCCACCCGACTGGCCTTGAGTTGGGCACAAAGCGCCTCTTGGCGCGCCTCATCCCGGTCGAAAACCTGCGAAACGCGCCAGCCGCGCTGTTCGATATGCGCCAGATGGTCGGACAGATGCACATGCGCCCCGCCGAGTAGAACCAAATTCTTGTCAGTTGTCATGGCTGTTTCCTCCCGCATCAATCGCCCAGCAGAAAGCGCGACAGCATGATCTGAACCGCAAAAACAGTGTCGCCGCCTTCGGTGTGGTTCACATAGCTGAGCAATGAAGCATCGAGCGGCGCGTTGCCATCGTCGAGATCGTAGTTCACCCCGACCTCATAGCCCGTATAGTCCAAAATATCGTCCCGCTCGACAAAGGCATAGGCATCAACCCGGTCGTTGAACGTATAGCCGCCTTCGAGCTTATAGACCCAATCGCCCCGCTCCGGCTCGACCCCCAGATCGACGGTGGCCCGCCACTCCTCGCTCACGCTATAGTCGAATTTGCCATGCAACTCGCCGCGCACATCTCCCGTCTCATCGCGCAGAAAGCGGGTGTAATAGGCGTCATAGGCCAGTTTCTCCGTCAGATCGCCACGGTGGCCCAGCGTAAGTTCGAATTGCGCGTCATCCCTTGGGTCGTCCAGCGATAGAACGAGGGCGTGGAAATAGGCCGGGCCATAGGCGACCTCTGCAAAAGCCTCGATCTCCGCGCTTTCGGCGGCACCGGGGCCATCGTTGAGACGGTAAAAGAATTTCGGCGTGACGCCCACCTCTAGGCTCCAATCCGAGGCAGAGGTGTTCCGCTCCATCTCTGGGGCTGAGGTGGTTGTCTGATCCACCGTTTGCGCCAAGACCCCGCCGGGGGCCAGAAGGCATATGATCGATATGGTTTTGTGAAACTGTGGCATCCTTTTCTGCCTTTCTATGAAATCGGTTAATATTCGCGGGGTCCAATTTGCCCCTTCTGCGTGCGTGAGATGGCGCCCGAAAAATGCCCGGGCGATACGAAAAAGCAGCGCGATTTTCTCGCGCTGCTTTGCCGTTCACTTCTCTTGCTTCACCACCTTTTGCGGGTTCTTTGGATCGAACTCCTCGGGGCGGTGCGCCGCGCCTTCGTGGTCGTCCTGCGCATTGTGGCGCTCACGATGGGGCGGGCGTTTCTCTTTGGCGTGATCTGGCTCGTTTGGCATGTCACTCTCCTATTTTGCTATGCGGCGGTGGCCTGCATGCCGGGTTTAAGGACCACTTTGGTCCAGTCGTTCTGATCGAAGCGGAAGTTGTGATAGCCCTTAGCGGCCTGCTCCAGCGGCAGGCGGTGGCTGATCATGAAGCGGGTGTCGATCTCGCCCTCGGCGATGCGGTGCAACAGCTCCTTGGTGTAGCGCTGCACATGGGTCTGGCCGGTGCGGATTTGCAGACCTTTCTCCATCATCGCGCCCAAGGGGAACTTGTCGAGGAAGCCGCCATAGACGCCGGGCACCGAGACGCGACCGCCCTTGCGGCAGGCCATGATCGCTTCGCGCAGCACATGGCCCCCATCGGCACCGACGCCGACGGCCTGTTTGACGTTGTCCATCATCGTATCGGGCGCGAAACCGTGGCTTTCCATGCCGACCGCATCAATCACAGCATCAGGGCCGTGACCGCCCGACATCTCCATCAGCGCCTCCAGCACATGGGTCTGGGTGTAGTCGATCACCTTGGCCCCCATCTGCCGCGCGAGGTTCAGCCGGTTCGGATAGTGGTCGATCGCGATGACCTGCGCGGCCCCCATCTTGAGCGCGCTTTGCACGGCGAAAAGCCCCACCGGGCCACAGCCCCAAACGGCGACGGTGTCACCCTCTTCGATGTCGGCGTTTTCGGCGGCCATCCAGCCGGTCGGGAGAATATCCGACAGGAACAGCACATCGTCATCGTCGAACCCTTCGGGAATGACGATCGGGCCGACATCGGAGAAAGGCACCCGCACATATTCTGCCTGCCCGCCGGGATAGCCGCCGGTCAGATGAGAATAGCCAAACAGCCCGCCAACCGCGTGGCCGAATTGCTTTTCGGTCAGATCCTGTTTGTCCGCCGGGTTGGAGTTGTCGCAGGCCGAATACTGGGTCTTTCTGCAGTGAAAGCAGGACCCGCAGGAGATGGTGAAAGGCACCACCACCCGCTGGTCTTTCTTGAGGGTGCTCTTGGGGCCGGTCTCGACCACCCGGCCCATGAACTCATGGCCCAGAATATCGCCCGCCATGACGCCGGGGATCACGCCATCATAGAGGTGCAGGTCAGAGCCGCAGATCGCGGTCGAGGTGACTTCGATAATCGCGTCGCGGGGGTTGACGATTTCCGGGTCCGGGACCGTATCGACCCGCACGTCGTGCTTGCCTTGCCATGTCAATGCGCGCATGTCTCTCTCCTCACTTGTCCGATTTGCGATTGGCGGAGGTGGCGATCTCGCCGGTCTCCATCAGCATTTTGAACCGCTTCAAATCCCGCCGCCCCTGAAGCGCGGGTTCGGCCTGAAACAGCTTGGCGATCCAGCGCCCCAACTCCCCGGCGGGCGGGTTATAGGCGATGATCGCCTCCACCTCGGTGCCCCGGTCGCCCGGCGCGTCGCGGAACAAGACTTTGCCCTCGGTATCGATCTGCGAACTGTCGAGGGCGCGCCACGCGATCTCTTCCCCCGGTTTGTCACTGACCACCTCGGTCTCGACCCGCAGGTCTGTTCCCGCCGGGCCTGCGATCATCCAACGGAACTGATCCTTGGCGGCGTCGATTGGCTCGACCGCCTTCACGTTCTCCATGAACTCTGAGAGCTTCGTGAAGTCGCGCCAGTGGCGGTAGAGTTCGTCACGCGGACGGTCGATCGTCACCGTGCGTCCGACAACGGCATAATCCCCGAAACGCGCCTGTTTCGCACTGCGCCCGGGCGCGGAATCTGCTGGCCGATGGCTCAGCCCGTCACGATCCCGCCGCGCGGTGTAGAGCGCATAGGCAGACGCCCCGGCAAGCGCACCGACGCCGAGCCCCCAGAACAGCGAGCTTTGCCGCTCTGTCAGCGCGTCCCGCGCGCCTTCGGCGGCGCTGCGTTGGTCGTAAGGATAAGATGTCATCAAGAAACCTCCTGTTGCTGAATATGGCAGACCGAGTGTTTCAACTGGAACGCGAGGGTCGCGGCAGGTGTTCCGAAGAAGTGGCTCCAAAGCGCGGCTCCGGCGGAAATCAACCGATCGCGCGTAGGGGTCGGGCTGCCCCTGACAGGAACCTTTCGGGAAACCGCCCGTTGATCCCCTGCGATCCGGCCCAAAGGAATAATGTAATGACGCCCCGCGAAGCTACGCCACATGGTGCCAAAGGCGTGGACAATCCAATTAGTTTGAAAATTTTGATCCCCCTCGCTGCCCTGAGCCTGCTCGCCGCTTGCGACGACCTGCGGTTCCCTCGGGATGTGGAAGAAACCCTCGAAACCGTTCTTTCCGAGCAGAAAATGACCGTGGCGGTATCGGAAAACCCGC
>NZ_SZNL01000029.1:0-24622 GCF_005068605.1 Sulfitobacter sp. 15WGC
CCTTCGTGCCACCCGAGCCGGAGCCCTTCGTGCCACCCGAGCCGAAGCCCTTCGTGCCGCCCGAACCGGAACCCTTCGTGCCGCCAGAGCCGGAGCCTCCCTTCGTACCGCCAGAGCCAGACCCCTTGGTCCCACCCGAACCGGAGCCTTTGCCGTCATCATTCCCTTCGAACTTCCCGGCCAGGTGCGCGTCATACCACTTCGCGAAGGAGGAGCCCTCTACCCCGCCGTTGTGATAGGACTTCGTTCCGCTGGCACCGCAACCGCTGCCCGCTTCGCCGCCGGTGGACCAGCTATTGTCCTTGCTGTTCCAACCCTTCGAGAATCTGTAACCCATGACGCCAATCCCTCATATGCATTTGCAGCCGCGGCCGTTTTGCAGCGCCGCGTCCCCCACTGACCTGTGAACCTAGCAGCGGCGCCTATTTCCGCCAAATTCTTTCCATTTTTTGGGTAAATTGGGCTGACAAAGCGCGCCAAATCGAAACAGTGCGATACCCCGAGAGGGCATTGTTCTTTCGTATAGATCAAATGCGCTGATGGGGTGCGAATCACTCCCGCCGGGATAGGTGGAAATTGCCTTTGTTTTGCCCAAAACCCGCCGTACCCTCGTCAGCCAGCCGACCTAGACAGGCGAAAACACCAGCGGAGGCCTCATGGCACGACCCAAGGAACAAAGCGCTCAGGCCCAGATCGTCGCGGCGGCGCGCAAGCATTTCGGGCAAGATGTGGCGCGGGTATCGGCGCCGGGCGGCGAAAACCGGTCGAGCTTTCGGCTGCATCTGACCGACCGCACGGTGATCGCCACGCTGCGCCCGAACTTCCGCCGCACCCATCTCGAAGCGCATGTGCTGACCGAGCTTGGTCGCTACTGCAGCGACCTGCCCGAATGTCTGGGCGTGGTCGGCGAGATCATGTTCCAATCCGATGTCGGCAAACGCCGCCTCAACGTTGAGGTCGCGCGGGTGGAACGCGCCGAACAGCTTGACCTCGCAGCCGAGGCCGTCTCAGCCATCTTCCGCATCCACGGCGCCGCGCGCCAGACCGAGTTGAACGCGATCATGCCGCATCTGGGCAACAACCGCGACTGGGTGCTGAACTTTGTCGATGCGGTGGATTTTCTAAAAGACCTCGGCGGCGGCATCTCGGACCAGTTCGACCGCACTGCCGCCTATGAGCGCATCAACGCCCCGGCGCGGCAATTCGTCAAATGGGACTGCCGCTCAGGCAATGCCGCGATTGGCCGGGATGACAAGCTGCGCTGGTTCGACTTTGAATATGCCGGGCTGCGCCACGGGGCCGAAGACATCGCTTGGCTGATCGGGGATGAGGCATGGCCCATCGCCCCGCCGGATATGGTGGATGTGGTGATCGACGCCTTCGATCCGACCTGCGGCATCGCCCTGCCCGACTACCTCGATTACCTCTCGGTCTACCTGACCTTCCACGCGGTGCAGCGGCTCAAACTGATCAGCAAAGAGGCCAAGAAACGTGGCTGGCTCAGCAAAGACCGCATCCGGCGCTATGACGACGCCGGGGTGCATCCTGAATTCGCGGCGCATATCTGTCGGGTCGGGGCCTATTTCTCGGACCAATCCGAACTCACCGCCCCGCTGACCCGCAACTTCCTTGAGGCGCAAGCGGGCTTTGACGCAATCGTCGCCCAGTCCGACGTGCCGCGCAGCGCCTAAGCTACCAAATGAGCGGGATCACCGCGCTGACCAGCACCGACATGCTCAGGTTCAGCGGGATTCCGATGCGCATGAAATCGGTGAAGCGATAGCCCCCCGGCCCGTAAACCAGCGTGTTGGTCTGATAGCCGATGGGCGTGGCAAAGGCGCAGGAGGCCGCGATCATCACCGCCACCACCAGCGGGCGCGGGTCCATGCCAAGCGCGGTGCTGAGGCTGATGGCAATCGGCGTCATAATCACCGCCACGGCATTGTTGCTGACGATCTCGGTCAGCGTCGTGGTCAGCAGGAACACCGCCAAGATGATGAAAAACGGCGGCAATTGCGCCAGCCCCGGCGCGATATTGTCGACGATCAGCGTGATCGCGCCGGAGTTCTGCAAGGCCGCGCCAACGGCCAACATGGCAAAGATCAGCGCCAGCAGACGCCCCTCGACGAAAGAGAAAGCTTCCTCCGCGTCGATACAGCCCGTCACCAGCACCACGGCCACGGCGATCACCGCCAGCAGGAGGATCGGCGCCACGTTGAAGGCCGCCAGCGCCACGATCCCCACGAGAGCGGCAATGGCAATCGGCGCATGCCCCCGGCGGAACGCCCGGGCCGAGGGTTGGGTCACATCGACAAGGTTCATCTCGCTCGCCAGCCGCTGGATATCCTCGGCAGCCCCTTCCAGCAGCAGCGTATCGCCAACCTTGACGATCAACTGATCAAGCTGCTGGCCGATGTTCTGGTTCCGCCGATGCACCGCCAGCGGATAGACTCCATAGCGCCGCCGCAGCCGCATGGAGCCCAAGCTGCGCCCCACCATCCGGCAACCGGGGGTGATCAGCACTTCGACGGTCGTGGTCTCCACCGCCGACAGCTGGTCGACCCGGCGCAACTCCTTGTTGTTTTGCAGACTGAGAAGCTCGGTCATCTGGGTGCGCAGCACGACACGGTCGCCCACCTGAAGCGCGACTCCTTTGAGGTTGCGGCGCAATGAATCGTCGCCCCGCACCACGTCGATCAGCCGCACGCCCTCGCGTTTGAAAAGCTGCACGTCCAACACTTCGCGGCCAATCAGGTTGCTTTCAGGCGGGATCACTGCCTCGGTAAAGAATTTCATCTTGGAGCGGTCAGAGAGCATATTCGCCATGCTGTCGCGCGCGGGCAGCAGCCGGTCGGCGAAAAGTAGCATGTAGAGCAAGCCCCAAGCGCAGACCACAAGGCCCACGGGCAGGATCTCGAAAATGCCGAAAGGGGCCATGCCCTGCGACCGCGCCACACCGTCGACCAACAGGTTGGTCGAGGTGCCGATCAGCGTCAGAGAGCCGCCCATGATCGCGGCATAGCTGAGCGGTATCAACAGCTTGGAGGCTTTGGTGTTCAACGTGCGGGTCAACTGCACCACCACCGGGATCATCACCACCACCACGGGGGTGTTGTTCATGATCGCACTGGCCGCCATGACCGACAAGATCACCCCCGCCACCGCCGTTTTGGGATGCGTCTTGGCCGAACGTTCGGCCAGTCGCGTCAAGACATCCAGCGCGCCGGTGCGGACCAAGGCCCCCATGATGATGAACATCGCCGCGATGGTCCAAGGCGCGGGGTTTGAAAGCACCTCAAGCGCGTCGTCATAGGGCAGCACGCCAAGCGCCAGCAGCAAGGCCGCCCCGGCGATGGCGACCACTTCGGTCGGAAAGGCTTCGCGCAGGAAAAGCACGAACATCATGCCGACGACCACGAGGGTCAGCACCGCCGTCTCCATCGGAGAGAAGCTGAAAAATTCCATCAAGAACCTGTCATTCGGGCAAAAGGCCGTTGTCCAGTTACGCCGATTGCCGCCCTCGGTGCAAGCGCGACGCGCGGGCCGCGCCTTGCCGGTCTTAAGGGGCGCTGGCCTGAAGGGCACCGCCCTCACGCACCGGGACGATCCGCGTGGCGCGGCCCGTGCGGTCGTCAGTCTCGATATAGACGCCCGACAGGGTCGCCTCGCCATTGGCGGGGGTGAAACGTTCGCGCGGCATGCCGGTGATGAAACGGCGCAGCGGCTCGGCCTTATCCATGCCGATCACCGAATGATAATCGCCGCACATGCCGGCATCGCTCAAGTAGCCCGTCCCGCCCGGCAGGATCATCGCATCCGCCGTCGGCACATGGGTATGGGTGCCGACCACAAGGCTCGCCCGCCCGTCGCACCAATGGCCCATGGCCATCTTCTCACTCGTGGCTTCGCAGTGCATATCGACAATGATCGCCTGCGCCATGCCGCCCAAAGGATGGGTTTTCAACACCGGCTCCAGCGCCGAGAAAGGGTCATCGAAGGGCCGTTTCATAAAGACCTGCCCAAGCGCTTGGGTCACCAGAACCTTCTTGCCGTTCTGCGCCGTGAAGAGTTTAGCCCCCTTGCCCGGCGCGGATTTGGAGAAGTTCAGCGGGCGGATCACCCGCGGCTCCTGCTCGATAAAGCTGAGCATGTCTTTCTGGTCGAAAGCGTGATCGCCAAGGGTCAGACAATCGGCCCCAGCATCGAGCAGCGTCTTGGCATGTGCGCCCGAAAGCCCCATGCCGCCGGTCGCATTCTCGCCGTTAACCACAATGAAATCGAGCTTCCAGTCGCGCCGCAGCCGCGCCAGATTTTCGGTGATCGCCCGCCGTCCGGCCCGGCCCATCACATCGCCAAGAAACAAAATCTTCATGCCCATGGACTAGGACGCGCGCGGCTTGGCGGCAACCCTTATTCCGCTCGGGACGGAGGCTGGCCCGGCGTCACCTCGATCACCCCGGCCTCGGTCACGATTAGATCGAGCGGCGCGTCGGTGTCTTCCAGCGGGATGTCGTCCCACTCTTGCCCCGCGAAAGCAAAGCCAATGGCCAGCGTGGCCCGCCGCGCACGCAGCATCGCCAGCGTACGGTCATAAAAGCCGCCGCCATAGCCCAGCCGCCCGCCCGCGCGGTTGAAGGCCAAAAGCGGCACGATCACGATCTCAGGCTCGAAAAAATCGGGCTCAGCGGGGATCATCGCGCCAAAGGTGCCCGGCACCATCGCTGTCTCGGGGGTCCAACGGGCAAAGGACAGAGGGTGGTTCGGCTTTTCGATCACTGGCACGCCGACAGGACCATGGGCGCAAGCCTCGGCCATGGCGGGGCGCGGATCAATCTCCGTTCGGATCGGCATGAAACCCGACAGCGGCACGCCGCGGTAGCCCGCCAAAACCTCGGAAAGATAGCCCGCCTGCGCCGCATTCGCCTGTTCGAACAAAGGCTTACGGCGGGCAAAGGCCGCTTTGCGCGCCTCGGCCTTCCGGGCGGCGCAATCGCTCACAACAGCACCAAGGCGGCAAGGCCGAGGAAGGCGAAAAAGCCCACCACATCCGTCACCGTCGTCACAAACGCGCCCGAGGCGAGCGCCGGGTCCACCCCGAACCGCTCCAGCAAGATCGGGATGCCGGTGCCCGCAAGCCCCGCCACCACGAGGTTGATCACCATCGCCGTGGCGATGACATAGCCCAGCCCCGGCGAGCCGAACCAGAGCACGCCGACAATGCCCATGATCACCGCAAATATCAGCCCGTTGACCAACCCCACCAAGACCTCGCGCCGGATCACCCGCCATACGTTGGAGCCGGTGAGGTCTTTGGTCGCGATGGCGCGCACCGCCACCGTCAAGCTCTGCGTGCCCGCGTTGCCGCCCATTGAGGCCACGATCGGCATCAACACGGCCAGCGCCACGATCTGCGCAATCGCCGCCTCGAATTGCGAGATCACCACCGAAGCCGCAATCGCCGTCACAAGGTTCACCGCAAGCC
Organism: Sulfitobacter sp. 15WGC; assembly: GCF_005068605.1. NCBI lineage: Bacteria > Pseudomonadati > Pseudomonadota > Alphaproteobacteria > Rhodobacterales > Roseobacteraceae > Sulfitobacter > Sulfitobacter sp. 15WGC. The sequence continues at coordinate 5,483 of NZ_SZNL01000029.1, forward strand.
ACGGCAGCCGCTGCTTTGTCGTCTCCGTCACCCGGTCAGAAAGCGACCCCTCGCCCACACCCGCCAGTCGCAGGATGTCTTCTTCGTGTTCTTCGTCGAGCACGGCCATGGCGTCGTCAATGGTGATGACCCCGATGAGTCGCCCCTCCTCGTCGACGACAGGGGCCGAAATCAGGTGGTACTGGTTGAAGGCATAGGCCACATCGCCCTCATCGCGCATGGCAGGGATAATCTGAAAGGTCTCTTCCAGAATATCCGCCAGCCGTGTTTCTCGGCGCGAGCGCATGAGCTTGCCCAAGGTCACATTGCCCACCGGATGCAGGCGCGGGTCGACCATGACGATGTGATAAAACTGATCCGGCAGGTCTTCTTCCTTAGTGGCGCGCAGATGGTCGATGGCTTGACCCACCGTCCAATGCTCTGGCGCCATGACAACCTCGCGCTGCATCAGACGACCGGCGGAATATTCGGGCCAGTTCAGCGCCTGTTCCACCGCGACGCGGTCGGTCTCTTCCAGCGCGTCGAGGATGGTTTCCTGCTGCGCGTCTTCCAGATCTTCGATCAGGTCGACCACATCGTCGCTGTCCAACTCGCGCACCGCTTGGGTCAGAACCTGCGGCGTCAGGATGCTGATGACTTCCTCGCGGACCGACTCGTCGAGTTCCGACAGGATTTCCCCGTCGAACTCCTGCCCGTAAAGCCGGATCAAGGCGGCGCGGTCGTCCTCGTCGATCTGCTCAAGAAGGTCGGCGATATCCGCCGCGTGCAGCGGCTCCATCAGTTGGGTCAGATGCGCCTGATCGTTGGCCTCTACCGTCTCAAGGATCGCGGCCACGGCTTTCCGGTCGAGCACATAGGCCTCGGCACGCTCTTCAGGGGAGGCCGCCGGATCCAGCTCTTCGATCTGCTCTGACATCCGCTGCTCTCCGTCTCTGCGCCTTTGTTGGGAACGATGATATGCGAGCGCCCAAGCCGGTACAACGGCACCAGCGACGCTTCGGTATTGTTCCCCGTCCCGCCCTCACCTAAACCACTGGCATGACAAATCAACGACTCCTTTTGGGCGCGACGCTCACCTATTCCGGCAACCCGATGCAAAGCGCTTGGGAGGATGCCGTGAAGATCGACACCCAAGGCGGTGTGCTGATCGAAAATGGCCTGATCGCCGCCGTCGGCAAGGGGGACGCGCTGCGCGCCGCACATCCGCAGGCCGAGGTGACACGCTACGCCGATGCGCTGATCTGCCCGGGCTTTGTCGATGCCCATGTGCACTACCCACAAACCGCAATCATCGCCTCATGGGGCAAGCGGCTGATCGACTGGCTGAACACCTATACTTTCCCCGAAGAAATGCGCCTGTCGGATCCCGCTTACGCGGGCGAGATTGCCGCGCGCTATCTGGACCTGACGCTGTCCCATGGCACCACCACGGTCGCGTCTTATTGCACCATCCACCCCCATAGCGCCGACGCGCTGTTTCAGGCGGCAGCGGAGCGAGGCCAGCGGATCGTCGCGGGCAAGACCTGCATGGACCGCAACGCGCCCGAGGGGCTGCGCGACACGGTGCAATCGGCCTATGACGACAGCAAAGCGCTGATTGAGCGCTGGCATGGCAAGGGCCGCGCGACCTATGCGATCACGCCACGTTTCTCGCCCACCTCCACGCCCGAGCAGCTTTCCACCCTCGGCGCGCTTTGGGCAGAGCATCCGACCTGCCTGATGCAGACGCACCTCAGCGAGCAGACGGATGAGATCGAATGGGTCCGCGACCTGTTCCCAGAGGCGCGCGATTACCTTGATACCTATGAGGCCCATGGCCTGCTGGGCGAACGCGGCCTCTACGGCCATGCGATCCATCTGGAACCGCGTGAGATCGACCGGCTGGCGGAGGTCGGCGGTGCGCTGGTGCATTGCCCGACCTCAAACACCTTCATCGGGTCGGGGCTGTTCGACATGACCGGCCTTGCTGCGCGGGGCATCCCGCTGGCGCTGGCGACGGATACCGGCGGCGGCTCGTCCTTTTCGATGCTGCGCACCATGGCTGCGGCCTATGAGGTCGGCCAGCTGCGCGGCACGCCGCTGCATGCGGCACAGCTCATTTGGCTGGCCACCGCAGGCTCGGCCCGCAGCCTGCATTTGCAAGATCATGTGGGTTCACTGGCCGAAGGGATGGAGGCCGACATCACCGTGCTGTCGCTCGACTCCACCCCCGCCATCGCGCAGCGCCATGCCGCGGCCAAGGACATTTGGGAAAGCCTTTTCGCCACGATCATGATGGGCGATGACCGCGCGATTGCGGATGTTTGGGTGGCGGGCGCGCAGCGGGGCGGCAGGGCGTAACGCCCCCCGCCTATGGCTGGGATCAGCAGGGCGCGCCCAGCACCATGACCCAGACCGCGTCATCAGCACGCACCAGCCCCATCTCCTCGGCCCGGGCGTCGACCATATTGCGGTAATGCCCCGGCGAGTTGGTCCAGCCGGTCATGACCTCATCAAGCGATTGCTGCCCCTTGGCGATATTCTCGGCCACGAAACACCATTCATAGCCTGCCACCGCCGCGCGGCGGCCGACATCGGTGCCATCGCGGCCTTGGTGGCTGAAATAGTCATGCGTGGCCATGTCGCGGGCGTGGTCCTTTGCCGCCTGTTCCAAACGGCTGTCATAGCTCAGGGGCTGCAACCCCTTCACATCGCGCAGGGCGTTCACCCTGTCCAATCCCATCGGGTCGGCCAAGGCGGGCATCCCCGCCAGCATCAGTATCGAGAGTAAAACCGGCTTCATTCAGCCAAGCCTTTCGCCAAATCATTCTGCCGCGCCACCTGAGCGGCCAAGTCGATGGTGGTGATCCGACCATCGCGCACCACCTGTCGGCCTTCAACGAAAAGGTCGCGCACCGCCGTAGGACCGGCAAGAAGCAGCGCAGCCGGGTCCCAACTGCCCGCGCTGTGCACGCCCGAGACATCCCAAATCGCCACATCGGCCCGTTTGCCGGGAATCAGCCGCCCGCAGTCGGGCCGCCCCAGCACATCCGCCCCGCCCCGCGTGGCCAGTTCGAGCGCCGCGCGCGGGCTCATCGCATCCGCCCCCCGCGCCACCCGCTGCAACAGCATCGCCTGCCGCGCCTCGGCAGCCAGATTGCCGCTGTCGTTGCTGGCGGAGCCATCGACGCCCAGCCCCAGCGGCACGCCTGCGTCCAGCATCGCCCGCACCGGCGCGATGCCCGAGCCGAGGCGGCAGTTCGAGCAAGGACAATGCGCAACCCCCGTGCGGGTCTGGGCGAAAAGGTCGATCTCGGCCCCATCCAACTGCACGCAATGGGCGTGCCAAACGTCGTCGCCGAGCCAGCCGAGGTTTTCGGCATATTCCCCCGGGCGGCAGCCGAATTTCTCCTGCGAATAGGCGACATCCTCGGCATTCTCGGCCAGATGGGTGTGCAGCATCACGCCCTTGTCGCGCGCCAGCAGCGCCGTGTCGCGCATCAATTCGCGGCTGACCGAAAAGGGCGAACAGGGTGCCAATCCGACCCGGCACATCGCCCCTTCGGTAGGGTCGTGAAAGGCGTCGACCACGCGGATGCAGTCTTCCAAAATGGCCGCCTCACGCTCCACCAGTGCATCGGGCGGCAGGCCGCCTTCGCTTTCGCCAATGCTCATCGAGCCGCGGGTGGGGTGAAAACGCAGCCCAAGTTCGGCGGCGGCGTGGATCGTATCCTCCAGCCGCACGCCGTTGGGGTAGAGATAAAGATGGTCCGAACTTAGGCTACAGCCCGAGAGCGCCAGTTCCGCCAGCCCGATCTGGGCCGAGACGAACATATGCTCCGGCCCCATGCGCGCCCAGATCGGGTAGAGCCGTTGCAGCCAGCCAAAAAGCAGCGCATCCTGCGCCCCCGGCACGGCACGGGTCATGCTTTGGTAAAGATGGTGGTGGGTGTTGACGAGGCCCGGCGTTACGACGCAGCCCTTCGCCTCGACAATCTCACCCTCTGTCCGAAGACCCTGCCCGATCTGGGCAATCACGCCGTCGCGCAGCAACAGGTCCGCGCCTGCAAGCTCCTGCCGGGTGTCGTCCATCGTGAGAAGGTAATCCGCGCCGCGGATGAGGGTCTCTGCCATAGGTCACACTTTCGCTATGCCCGTCTCATGCAAAGCGTGTGTGATCGGTGGAAAACGGGCGAGAGAACCGACCTTCTGCGGGATTTATCGCATCCCGCCGGGGCCGGTCAATCCGGGCTTTCCCGACAATTGAAACAATAGGCGGAAAGGATCGCAAGCGCTTGGGCGTGGATGTCGCGGTTGGCCGCGGCCAGCGCCCTGCCCCCTTCATGCACCGGGTTGCCCTGCCAATCGGTGACGATCCCGCCTGCGGCTTGGATCACCGCGATGGGCGCTTGGATGTCATAGGCGTTCAGCCCCGCTTCGATCACCAGATCGACCTGCCCCGCCGCGACCAGCGCATAGGCGTAGCAATCCATGCCATAGCGGGTCAGCAACGCCTGCGAGGCGACGGCGCGAAAGGCGCTGGCCTCCTCACTGCTGCCGACCTCGGGAAATGTGGTGAAGACGATGGCCTGCCGCAGATCTCGCGCCGCACGGGTCTGCAAGGGGCGGCTTCCATGCGGCCCGGTCATCAGCGCGCCATCCGGCGCCCCCTCGAACCGCTCCCCGATATAGGGCTGGTCAATGATGCCATAGAACGGCCCCGAGGCATCGGAAACCGCGATCAGCACGCCCCAAGTCGGTGTGCCGCTGAGAAAGCCGCGCGTCCCGTCAATGGGGTCGAGCACCCAAGTCAGCCCCGATGTGCCGGGCTGCGCGCCATATTCCTCGCCCAGAATACCATCCGCGGGCCGCTCGGCCGCCAGAATATCGCGCATCGCACGTTCGGCGGCGCGGTCGGCCTCTGTCACCGGATCGAAACCGGTGCCGAGCTTGTTGTCGGCCTGCAAATCGAGCCTGCGGAAATAGGGCAGGATCACCTGCCGCGCCGCATCCGCCATCAGATGGGCAACGCGGCGGATATCGGGATCGAAGTCACTGGTGTTCATCATGGCGAAGACCTGACAGTTTGCGCCCCTTTGCGCAAGCCTGTCAGTGCGTTAGAGCCGCGTCCAGACGCGGGCGGCAGGCTCAGGCCACGTCGCTCAAGACGCGGGCGAGTTCAAACAACCGGCGGCGCTGGTTCTCGGGGATGGCGTAGTAAGAGCGCACCAGTTCCATCGCCTCCTTGTCGGCCATCAAATCGGCAGGCAGCCCGTCCATCGGCGCACCTTCGGCGACGTCCTCATCCTTCAACCCTTCGAAAAAGAATGACACAGGCACCCCAAGCGCATCGGCGATATCCCACAGCCGGGAGGCGCTGACGCGGTTCGCGCCGGTTTCGTATTTCTGTATCTGCTGGAATTTGATCCCAACCAGTTCCGCCAGTTTCTGCTGGGTCATCCCCGTCAGCCAGCGGCGCTGCCGGATACGTTTGCCTACATGTACATCTACCACATGCACCATATTCTCTAATCCTTATAGGGCACATGCGACCGTGCCAATCTCAGTTCCAAACAAGGACGAAGTGTGCCGTCGCCTCGCACGATACCGCAGGGGTTGCGCGAAAGTTCTGCCTCCTATCATAGCGGTTGCGTTGAATTCGGCCAAGAAATTTCACGGGATGGTAAAAATCTGCCCTGTATCGACTGCAACCTCAGGCGGTGCACTGCCCCTCTCTCTCTGCGACCGGCGGGCGTGAAATCCCCAAGTTTCCTTGGGCCTGTCGGTTTCCCGCTCGGCAACCACTGGATGAACGCGAAGGATATCAATCGGTTCCCGTCGGAATGCGTCAAATGCCATGTTTCCGTGTTTGGGGCGGTGAGAACGGCTGCTGCCCGCGCGCGTGTCGCTTGAAACGCATCGGTGCTTTTCCGCCGATCGACCGGTCGCGGCAGCCCCGTCCAAGGCGCGCGCAGGGTAAGCCGACGCCCCGCGCTCGCCCCGAACATCCCCACCCGTAAAACCCGCGATTATTGCCGTGTTAGCAGCCCGCAAGACACTTGAAATTCGCCCCCTCAGGCCCGATATTCAGACCCAAGAACGTGTCGGCCTGGTTTCGACACGCAACTTTGCCAATGGGAGTCACTAAATGGCTGACGTCAATTCAATTCGCTCTGCTGCCGGGTCGCGCGTCTCCGCGATCGACGAGGGTCTGCGCGCTCATATGAACAAGGTGTATGGCACCATGTCGATCGGCATGCTCATCACCTTCGCCGCGGCCTGGGCCATCTCGGGCCTGTCGGTCACCACCGACCCCTCCGCCGCTGTGGCGCAGCTCAGCCAGGATAAATACCTGACGCAATTGGGTTATGCGCTCTATGCCTCGCCGCTGAAATGGGTCGTGATGTTCGCACCCCTGGCCTTTGTTTTCGGCTTTGGCGCCATGATCAACCGCATGTCCGCCGCCACGGCGCAGGTTGTGTTCTACGCCTTCGCCGCCGTTATGGGCATCTCGATCAGCTCGATCTTTCTGGTCTTCACCGGCTATTCCATCGCGCAAGTCTTCCTGATCACCTCCATCGCCTTCGCGGGTCTGTCGCTCTGGGGCTACACCACCAAGAAGGACATCTCCGGCTGGGGCAGCTTCCTGATCATGGGTGTGATTGGTCTGGTCGTCGCGTCGATCGTCAACATCTTCCTCGCCTCCTCGGCGCTGATGTTCGCGATCTCGGCGATCGGTGTTCTGATCTTCGCGGGTCTGACCGCCTATGACACCCAGAAGATCAAGACCGAGTATCTGGCCCACGCCCATCACGGCGACACTGAGTGGCTGGGCAAGGCCGCGATCATGGGCGCGCTGAGCCTCTATCTGGACTTCATCAACATGTTCATGATGTTGCTGTCGCTCTTCGGCAACCGCGAGTAATCGCCCTGCCATCTAATGCGAAAGGCCGGCTCCGAAAGGGCCGGCCTTTTTCTTTGGCACCGTCTTGGTCCAAGCCGCTCATCCAATCGCGCCGAACAGATGCCCGACCCCGGCCGTGACGGCCATTGCCAGACCTCCCCAAACCACGACGCGCCCGATGGCGGGCCGCTTTGGCGCACCGCCCAGTTGCGCGCCGCCCGCGCCGAGCAGTATCAGCGCCAGCAGCGCCACCAAGGCAATGGTCACGCCGCGCAGCCCCGCAGGCGCCAGAACCGCCGCAAACAGCGGCAGCCCGCCCCCCAAGGCAAAGGCCAATGCCGAAGCGCCCGCAGCCTGTAATGGATCGGCCTGACCGGCGAGACCGAACATGCCCAACTCTTCGCGCGCATGGGCGCCGAGGGCGTCATGGTCGGTCATCTGGGTGGCGACCTCTAGGGCGAGGTCGCTTTGCACGCCCCGGTTCTCCAGCCCTTCGGCCAGTTCGCTGAGTTCATAGTCAGGATCTTCGATCAGGGCGACGCGCTCACGCTCCAGATCGGCCTTCTCCACATCCGCCTGCGCCGAGACCGAGACATATTCCCCCGCCGCCATCGACAGCGCCCCGGCGGTGAGCCCCGCAAGCCCTGTCAGCAGGACATTGCCCTGCGTCATGCCCGCCGCGCTCACCCCGACCAGCAGGCTGGCCGAGGAGACGATACCATCATTGGCCCCCAGAACGGCGGCGCGCAGCCAATTGCTGCGGTTGATGAAGTGGCCTTCTTTGGGCATCTGACCCGCCTTGCGTCTACTGCGGCTGATACACCAACAGATGCGCCGGGAAGATGACCGGCCTGTCGCCGCCCACCCCGGTAAAGCCGACACTGCCTGTGGGCTCCGCCCGGCTCAACGGTGCGCAGGCCCCCAGTGTCAGCAGCAAGATCACGGCAGTCGATTTGGCAAACATGGCATTCCCCCGGCAGTTCCTTCAGGTATCCCCCGTTCCGCCCCGCCGCGCAAGGCGTCGGGGCGGAGGAGGATCAGACGGTGATCGGCTGCATCACCTGCGGCTCCACCACATCGACGCCCGGAAGCCCGTCAATCAGCGTCTGCGCCGATTGCTCCAACGCGTCGAAGGTGCGGTAGTGGCAGGGGATGACTGTCTTGAAATCGAAATAGCGTTTGGCGGCATAGGCGGCCTGCGCCATGTCCATCGTGAAATGCCCGCCCGCCGAGAGAATGCCGATATCGGGTTTGTGATAGTCGCCCATCCAATCCATATCCGCCATGATCGCCGTATCGCCGGAGTGATAGATCGTATGCCCCTCACCCGAGATCATGAAGCCGGTCTCCATCCCGGTGTAGATCGGCCCGTTTTCGCCTTCCACCGATGAGGAATGCGAGGCCGGGACCATGGTGATCGCCACCGCGCCTGCGCGGATCGTACCGCCTTTGTTAAAGCCCGTGGTCTGCTGCACGCCTTTGCTTTCCAGCCAGCCCATCAGCTCGACCATCCCCGCGACCGGGGCATTGGTGCGGCTGGCGATGTCGGCGATATCTGCCGTGTGGTCGAAATGGCCATGGGTCACGAGGATCTGCGTAGCGCCCTTGATTGCATCGGCATGGTGCGCCTCGTCCAGCATGGGGTTGTCTTTGAGCCAAGGGTCGATCAGCAGCACTTGGTCTTCGATTTCGATGCGGAATGAGCCGTGGCCGAGCCAGATGATGTTCATGGGGGTCCTCCTGATTGCGGTGGGTCTAACATCAGATTTGACCCTATGCTGCGCGGAATCAAGTAACCCCGAACATGCCACCCTAGCCCGGAATCAAGGGCGCATGCCCGCCGGGCTGGCGCTTCTGCTACCCGGACGCCATCCCGACATCACCGAATACCGCCGTAGCCATGAATTGCCCAACTGCCTCGGCGCAAGCACCATCCCCGGTCTGGCGCCGCCCGGCTCCGTTCCGAACCTCTCAAACCCTTGCGAGGCCCGCCCCCAAACGGTAGAGGAGCCTCAAAGAGATGGAGATGTTCATGTCGATCGACGAAAACACCGCCGCACGCGTGGCGAAACTGGCCCGGATCAAGGTTGAACCCGACGCGCTGCCGGCGCTGGCGGAAGAGTTCAACACCATCCTCGGCTTTATCGAACAGCTGTCCGAGGTGGATGTCGAGGGCGTCGAGCCGATGACCTCCGTGACCCCGCAGCGCCTGAAACGGCGCGAAGACGTGGTCACCGATGGCGACCAGCAGGACCGCGTGCTGGCCAATGCCCCCGATGCCCGTGAAGGGTTCTTTGCCGTGCCGAAGGTGGTGGAATAATGACCGATCTGAACAAACTGAGCCTGGCCGAGGCCCGCGACGCCCTGCGCAAGGGCGAGACCACCTCGAAAGACCTGACCGAGGCCTGCATCCAAGCCATCGACGGCGCAGGCGCGCTCAATGCCTTCGTGCACCGCACGCCCGAGATCGCGATGGAACAGGCCGCCGAGGCCGACGCGCGCATCAAACAGGGCGACGCCCCCGCGATGTGCGGCCTGCCCATCGGCATCAAGGACCTTTTCTGCACCAAGGGCGTACCGAGCCAAGCGGGCAGCCGCATCCTCGAAGGCTTCCTGCCCGAATATGAAAGCACCGTCAGCCAGAAACTGCGCGACAGTGGTGCTGTGATGCTGGGCAAGCTCAACATGGACGAATTCGCCATGGGCTCGTCCAACGAAACCTCCGTCTACGGCAACGCGGTGAACCCGTGGCGGCGCGAAGGTGACACGGCGGAACTGACGCCCGGCGGCTCCTCGGGCGGCTCTGCTGCCGCCGTGGCCGCAGACCTCTGCCTTGCCGCCACCGGCACCGACACCGGCGGCTCGATCCGCCAGCCCGCCGCCTTCACCGGCACCGTGGGGATCAAGCCAACCTATGGCCGCTGCTCCCGCTGGGGCATCGTGGCCTTCGCTTCCTCGCTCGACCAAGCTGGGCCGATGACCAAGACAGTGCGCGACGCGGCCATCATGTTGGAAGCCATGTGCGGCCATGACGCCAAGGACAGCACCAGCGCCGATCTGGCCGTGCCGAACTTTGAGGCGGCGCTCACCGGCGACATCCGTGGCAAGAAGATCGGCATTCCGCGCGAATATCGCATGGATGGCATGCCCGAGGAGATTGAAAAGCTGTGGGCCGACGGCATCGCCATGATGAAAGACGCGGGCGCCGAGATCGTCGACATCTCGCTGCCGCACACCAAATACGCCCTGCCCGCCTATTACGTCATCGCGCCCGCCGAGGCCTCCTCGAACCTCGCGCGCTATGACGGTGTGCGCTTTGGCCACCGCGCCAAGCTCGACCACGGCGACGGCATCACTGAGATGTACGAAAAGACCCGCGCCGAGGGCTTCGGCCACGAGGTTCAGCGCCGGGTGATGGTCGGCACCTATGTGCTCTCCGCCGGTTTCTACGACGCCTATTACAACCGCGCCCGCAAGGTCCGCACGCTGATCAAGAAGGACTTCGAAGACGTCTTCGCCCAAGGCATCGACAGCATCCTGACCCCGGCAACCCCCTCCGCCGCCTTTGGTCTGGGCGAGATGAAGGACGCCGATCCGGTGGCGATGTATCTCAACGATGTCTTCACCGTGACGGTGAACCTCGCCGGCCTGCCCGGCGTGGCACTGCCCACGGGGCAAAGCAGCACGGGTCTGCCGCTGGGTCTGCAACTGATCGGGCGTCCGTGGGAAGAGGCCGACCTGCTGTCCTCCGCCTATGCGCTGGAGAAGGCCGCCGGTTTTGTGGCCAAGCCCGAGAAATGGTGGTAAGCCGCAGAGCGGTGAACAAGAGCGAGAGCGGGTCAGATGATCACACGGACACTTCTAGCGATGACGGCAGGCGGTCTTTTGGCAGCCTGCCAACCGGCGATCCCCGATTCCGGGAACATCAACACCGGGCGCGGTGTCGGCTTTGGCGACGGCAGTTTCGAGGCCGAGCAGCGCGCGCGCGATGCCGCGCTGGCGGGCGACGGCAGCTACATGCCCGCCGCCTCGGAGGTGACCGCCCAGCCTTTGGATGACGGCTCTCCCGAAGCGACGGCGGCGGAAACCGCCCGTGTTCTCGCCGCCACCCGTCCGGGTGGGGCCAGCAACGGTCTGGGCAATGACGCGGCCACCAACTCGGGCGTGGCCCCGGTGAACGCCAGCCCGTCGAACCCGCCCCCCGCCGCGGTCAACGCCGTGGGCATCTCGAACGAGAACAACTTCGACGCCGTGTCGGGCCAGCGCAGCATTCAAGACGACGCCGCCCGCGTGGCCGCGAACCGCGCGCAATATCAGGTCGTCCAACCCGAGGCCCTGCCCGAGCGCCGCAATGTCGGCCCGAATATCGTTGCCTACGCCCTGCAAACCAATCAGTCGGTCGGCCAGCAGATTTATAGCCGCATCGGTTTCAACAAGGCCCGCAAGTTCGAACGCGCCTGTGCGCAATACGGCCACGCCGACCAAGCACAGATCGCCTTTCTTGAGGCCGGCGGCCCCGAGAAAGACCGCCTTGGCATGGACCCCGATGGCGATGGCTTCGCCTGCGACTGGGATCCCACACCCTTCCGCCGGGCTGCACAGGGCTGAAAGATGCCTGCCGCGCCTGATGTGACGGCGCATCCCTCGCCCAATTGCAGCCCGCGGCGCGGCGGGCTGCGCCCCCGGCTGATCGTCTTGCACTACACCGCCATGACCAGCGCCCAAGCGGCGTTGGAACGGCTGTGCGACCCCTCCGCCGAAGTCTCGGCCCATTACCTGATTTCAGGCCGCGGAGAGGTCATTCAGATGGTCGAGGAAGAGCAACGCGCGTGGCATGCAGGCGCGGGCGAATGGGCGGGGTTGGAGGACATCAACTCACGCTCCATCGGGATCGAGTTGGACAACCGTGGCGACCACCCGTTTTCCGAGCCGCAGATGCAGGCGCTGGAGACCCTCCTGCCCGGCATCATGGCACGCCACAGCATTCCGCCCGAAGGGGTGATCGGCCATTCCTGCATGGCACCGGGCCGCAAGATCGACCCCGGCCCCCGATTCGACTGGGCCCGGCTCGCAGGGCGCGGGCTGGCGCTGCCTGCGGGCGATGGCCCCCTTCCTGACAGCGTAACCACCGCAACCTTTCGCGCCGCTGCGCAGGCCGCAGGCTTCACTGCGCCCTGCGACGATGACACGCTGCTAGACACCGTGCGGTTGCGTTTCAGGCCATGGGGGCGCGGCCCTCTCACCCCCGCAGACCTTGCCGCCCTTCCCGCCCCCATTGACGCGCCGCGCGCCGGCGTCTAGGGCGGGGCTGCGCGGAAGGCTGGATGGCCGCTGCGTCGACTCGCGTCGCATGACCGACGTCCGCTCTCGTCACACGCATGTGTGACATCCGCGGCGTCGCTTTTGCGGGGCAAAAGCGACGTAGAGGAAAGTCCGGACTCCAAGAAGAAACGGTGCCGGGTAACGCCCGGGCGGGGCAACCCGACGGAAAGCGCCACAGAAATGAAACCGCCCTTCGGTCCGGCCTTGCCGGATCGGCCGAAGGGTAAGGGTGAAACGGTGGGGTAAGAGCCCACCGCGGGGCTGGCAACAGTCCCGGCATGGCAAGCCCCACCGGGAGCAATGCCAAATAGGGACCGCGTGCCGATGATCTTCGGGTCAAAGGCGGGGCTCTTCTGCCCCAGCAGGTCCGGGTTGGCAGCTATAGCCGCATCGGCAACGGTGCGGTCAGAGGAATGGTCATCGCCTGTTTTCGGACAGGTACAAAATCCGGCTTATAGGCCTTCCGCGCATATTTCTGCTCTTTCGAGGCTGAAAGGCAGGTTTTTCGACGAAACCGGCGTCTTTCGGCACCGGGCGGGCAAATAGCGGTTGACTCGGGCGCGGGTCTGACTAGAACCCGAAATTCAGAATTCACGCAGGCCTGCGCGGCGCTGCAGCAGGAGAAGACACATGGCGAAGCCAACCACGATCAAGATCCGCCTGAACTCGTCCGCGGGCACAGGCCATTTCTACGTGACCAAGAAAAACGCACGCACCATGACCGAAAAGATGGTCATCAAAAAGTACGACCCCGTTGCGCGCAAGCACGTCGAATACAAAGAAGGCAAGATCAAGTAAGATCGCCTGACTTTTGAGTTTCAAAAGGCCATGCGGTTTCGCGTGGCCTTTTGCATTGTGCAGGGCTGGATCGCGCCCGCCCTGGGGGCGGGTCGGGCGCGATCCGGACGCGGGGCGTCCGGATAATCGTTGAGACGCCTGAATGCCATCCCCGGTCCGGCGCTGCCCGGCTAGCGGTCTCTCTTCTCGCGGAAAAACCTCACGAGCATCTCTTCCGCCTCTCCCGCCGCGATTCCGTCGAAGACCTCGGGCACATGGTGACATTGGGGATGCGAGAACACCCGCGCGCCCTGCGCCACGCCGCCTGATTTGGGGTCCGCCGCGCCGTAGTAGAGCCGCTCCACCCGGGCGGCGGCGATAGCACCGGCGCACATGGCGCAGGGTTCCAGCGTGACGTAAAGCGCGTGACCGATCAGCCGTTCCGAGCCGACGGCGGCGCAGGCGGCGCGCAGGGCCAACATCTCGGCATGGGCGGTTGGGTCATTGCGGGCGCGGGTCTCATTGCCTGCGGCGGAAACGATCTGCCCTTTCGGAGAGACAACGACTGCCCCCACTGGCACTTCGCCGCGCGCAGCGGCGGCGCGGGCCTCGGCCAAGGCCTGTCCCATATACGAGCGAAACTCCATCCCGTCACATGGCCGCAAACGCCACCCTTTCGCAAGCCCGTGAAACAGGGTAAGCGCAGTGTATGAACGCAAAAACGCCCCCCTCTGGCTCCGGCCCGCAAAACCCCGACACCGATGCAAGTGCAGGCACCCCCACCGGCGACCGCATCGCCAAGGTGCTGTCGCGCGCGGGCATCGCCTCGCGCCGCGAGGCCGAGCGCATGATCGAAGCGGGCCGCGTGCGCGTGAACGGGGAGCAGATCACCTCGCCCGCGCTGAACGTGACGCCCGAGGATAAGATCACCGTTGACAACACCCCCGTCGGCGCGCCCGAACCGCCGCGCATGTGGCTGTATCACAAGCCTGCCGGACTGGTGACCACCGCCCGCGATGAAAAGGGCCGCGAGACGATTTTTGACGCCCTGCCCGAGGATATGCCCCGCGTGATGACCGTGGGCCGGCTCGACCTCAACTCCGAAGGGCTGTTGCTGCTGACCAATGACGGCGGGGTGAAGCGCAAGCTGGAACTGCCCAGCACCGGATGGCTGCGCCGCTACCGGGCGCGGGTGAATGGCCGCCCCACCGATGAGATGCTGGAGCCGCTGCGTAAGGGCATCACCGTGGAGGGCGAAAACTTTCAGCCGATGGACGTGACGCTCGACCGCCAACAAGGGGCCAACGCTTGGCTGACCGTCGGCCTGCGCGAAGGCCGCAACCGCGAGATTCGCCGCGCGATGGAGGCCGTGGGCCTGACCGTGAACCGGCTGATCCGCATCTCCTACGGCCCGTTCCAACTGGGTGAATTGAAGATCGGCGAAGTGGAAGAGCTGCGCCGCAAGGTCGTGCGCGATCAACTGGGGCTCGAGTTGGAAGACCCCAGCGGCACCGCCACCAAGAAACCCACCGGTCTGCGCCGCCCGCCGCGCCGCAAGCCCGGCGGTTTCGGCGGCGCGGGCCAGCCGGGCCTGCCCGTGCAACGGGGCGAAGACGACGAACCGCCGCCCCGCCGTGGCGGCGGCAAGGCAAAGAACGCACCGCGTGGCAAGGCCGCGATGGGCAAGACGGCTGGCAAAGCAGGCGGCAAGGCAAGCGGCAAACCGGGGGCGCGCCCGACGGGGCGACCGAATGGCAAAACGGGGCCGAAGCCCACAGGCCGGGGGCCAAAACCCCGCCGCTGACCGGCTCTGCCCCAAGCTGCCCCTACGCGTTTCCGGAACGCGGCCGACTTGCGTGCGTTGAATAGAGAACGGCAGGCAAGATCAGCGCGAAACCGCTGTCAGAAAAGGGCAATATGGCGCGAATAGTGATGTTTTTGGTGGCCTTGGCCGCGCTCGTGGTTATCATCCTCGGCGCAGCCTCGCTCGTGGGGCGTGCGGCTGACAGTGCCGGCACGGCGTTGCGCCCGATCTGGGGCAGCAAAAGGGGAAACATGATGGCGCCAACAACCTTTCAGAAAATCGCCTTTGGCGCGTTGCTGGTGCTGCTGCTTGGGCTCACCAGCGGTTTTCTTGGGGGGCTTTGACCTATGGCGCAGCGCTTTGGCGGCAAATATAGCCCCGACCCCGACGCCACCCCCGGCAGCGCCCCGCGCAAGACCGCGCGCCTGCGCGTCGATCCGGCGGGCGGTCGGGTGAACCTGATGTTCCTGCCGCCGGTGCTCTTGGCGGCGACTTCGCTCATCGGGGGCGCGGGCACGCTGGTCCTCGGCCTTGGCGGCGCGTTCCTGTTGGCCTCTGGCGTCTGGTTGTTGCGCGATGGCTTGCTGGCCGAGGCGGAATACCACGAGCGCAAAGTCGCCCGCCGCCCCGTCCTGCCGCGCAAGATTCTGGCTGCCCTCTTGGCCGGTGCGGGCGCGGCCCTCGCCGCTTATAGCAACGATCCCAGTCTCGCCGCGGCCCTGCTCTATGGCATCGCCGCCACTGCGCTGCACTTCGCCGCATTCGGCATCGACCCGCTACAGAACAAGGGCATGGAGGGCATCGACACCTTCCAGCAAGACCGCGTCGCCCGGGTGGTGGATGAGGCCGAAAAACTGCTCTCGGGCATGAGCCAAGCGATCCTGCGCGCGGGCGACCGCCGCGCCGAAGCGCGGCTGGCGGAGTTTCAAGAAACCGCCCGCCATTTGATCCGCACCGTCGAGGAAGACCCCCGCGACCTGACCGCCGCCCGCAAATACCTTGTCGTCTATCTGCGCGGGGCGCATGATGCGACGGTGAAATTCGCCGACCTCTATGCCCGCAACCAAGACACCCAAGCACGCGATGACTACCTCGCCTTGCTGGACGATCTGGATCAGAACTTCGCCGCGCGCACGGCCAAATCGCTGCTGGATGACCGCAGCGATCTGAACGTGGAAATCGATGTGCTGCGGGCGCGCCTCTCTCGTGAGGGGGTCCGACTGGAACAACCCACCCCTGCAAATACTAAGGAAGAACAGTGATGACCGATGCCCTCCGTGACAAAGCTGCCCAATCGCAAGGGTTGGTGGAAGAAGTGAACGCAACCGTCTTGCCCGAACCGGCGGATGCCAATGCCATCGTGCCGCTGAACAAAGCCGATCCCGAACAGAGCGCGGAAATCCAAAAGCGCATGGCCGAGATCGACGTGACCGATACCCAGTCCATCGTCAGCTTCGGCTCTGCCGCACAGGCCGAGTTGCAAGAGATCAGCCAATCCATGCTGGCCGATGTGCGTAACAAAGATGTCGGCCCCGCGGGCGACAGCCTGCGCACCATGGTCAGCGCGATCCGCGGCTTCTCGGTCTCGGAATTGGACGTGCGGCGCAAGCAAAGCTGGTGGGAGAAACTGCTGGGCCGTGCCACGCCCTTTGCCAAGTTCACCGCCCGTTTCGAAGAGGTGCAGGGCCAGATCGACCGGATCACCGACAACCTGCTGGCGCATGAGCATACGCTGTTGAAAGACATCAAATCGCTCGACCTGCTTTATGAAAAGACGCTGCAATTCTATGACGAACTGGCGCTTTATATCTCTGCCGGTGAGGCCAAGATCGAAGAGCTGGATCACAAGACTATCCCCGCCAAACAGACCGCGCTGGATAAGGCGAGCGAGGACGATCAGGTGATGCGCGCGCAGGAGCTGCGGGATCTGCGTGCCGCCCGTGATGATCTTGAGCGTCGGGTGCATGACCTGAAACTGACGCGGCAGGTCACCATGCAGTCACTGCCCTCGATCCGTCTGGTGCAGGAGAATGACAAAAGCCTTGTGACCAAGATCAACTCGACCTTGGTCAACACCGTGCCCCTGTGGGAGACGCAGCTGGCGCAGGCTGTCACCATCCAGCGCAGCGGCGAGGCGGCAAATGCGGTACGCGAGGCCAATGATCTGACCAATGAACTGCTGACCTCCAACGCCAAGAACCTGCGCGACAGCAACAAGGTGATCCGTCAGGAGATGGAGCGCGGCGTCTTCGACATCGAGGCGGTGAA
Source organism: Sulfitobacter sp. 15WGC (assembly GCF_005068605.1). Taxonomy (NCBI): domain Bacteria; kingdom Pseudomonadati; phylum Pseudomonadota; class Alphaproteobacteria; order Rhodobacterales; family Roseobacteraceae; genus Sulfitobacter; species Sulfitobacter sp. 15WGC. The sequence continues at coordinate 22,537 of NZ_SZNL01000029.1, forward strand.
ACAGGCCAATGAAGACCTGATCGGCACCATCGAAGAATCCCTGCAAATCGCGGATGAGGGCAAGGCGAAACGCGCCAATGCCGAGAAGGAGTTGCAGGAGATGGAAGGCCGCCTGCGCGATACGCTCGCCGCCGCCAAGGCCCGCGAAACGGGGTTGGGCGATACCACCGGCAACGCGGTGCCAAGCTAAGACTGACGTGAGGGAACAGGCCATGCAAGGACGTCTGCGCAGAAATCTGCGCGCCGCAGGGGCGCTGGCGCTGAGCACGCTGCTCTTGGCCTGCGCCGAACCTGCGCCCGTCTTGCAAAAGGTCGCCAAACCGCAGGCCCGCCCTGCCGCCGCCACCCCTTCCCCGGCGGCGGTGGCGAAACCGACCTCGCAGAAAAGCGCCATGCTGCGCAGCTATTTGCATCAGGTCGAAAAGGCGCAGTTGGGCCAAGATCTGCTGCGCCAAGACGGAGGCGGAGAGGACACACCCTTTACCAGCGAAATGCTGGCGCGCAACTTTGAGCAGATCGCGCTGTATAACGAATATGACGGCAATTTCTCAGGCCAAGGCGGTGCCAGCCCGCTGCGCCGTTGGGATGCGCCGGTCCGGATGCAGATTATCTTCGGCGACAGCGTACCGCCCTCGCAGCGCCGATCCGACACCGCCAAGATCAACGCCTTCGCCCGCCGTTTGGCGCGGGTGACCGGGCATTCGATCTCGATCGGCGACAGGCCGAATTTCATGGTGGTCGTGGCCTCGGAAGATGACCGGGTCGATGCGCTGGCCCAAGCGGCGGAAAAGGTCGCGGGCGTCAGCAAATCCTCGCTCCGGGCCATGCGCAACATGCGCCGCGACACCTATTGCGCCGTGGCCGCCTATGCCGCGGGGGACAACCCCAATGTCTATACCGCCGCCGTTGCCGTGATCCGCTCGGAAAACCCCGAATTGCTGCGGCTGTCGTGCATTCACGAGGAATTGGCGCAGGGCTTGGGCCTTGCCAATGACAGCCCCGCCGCGCGACCGTCGATCTTCAATGACGACGACGAATTCGCCCTGCTCACCAAACATGACGAACTTCTGCTCAAGATGCTCTACGACCGGCGCCTGCGCCCCGGCATGACGGCAGAGCAGGTCAACCCGATCACCCGGATCATCGCGCGCGAGTTGACGGACGGGCCGGTGTAACGCAGCATTACGACGAAAGAATAAGGACCATCCCCATGGGCATTTTCGATTTCCTCTCTGGCCAGTTCATCGACGTCATCCATTGGACCGACGACACCCGCGATACGATGGTTTGGCGGTTCGAGCGTGAGGGCCATGAGATCAAATACGGCGCCAAGCTGACAGTGCGTGAGGGGCAAGCGGCGGTTTTTGTGCATGAGGGGCAGTTGGCGGATGTCTTCACCCCCGGTCTCTATATGCTTGAAACCAACAACATGCCGATCATGACGACCCTGCAACACTGGGATCACGGCTTTCGCAGCCCGTTCAAGTCTGAGATCTATTTCGTCAATACGACCCGCTTCAACGACCTGAAATGGGGCACCAAGAACCCGATCATCGCCCGCGACCCTGAGTTTGGCCCCGTGCGCCTGCGCGCCTATGGCACCTATTCCGTGCGGGTGAGCGACCCCGCGAAGTTCCTGACCGAGATTGTCGGCACCGATGGTGAGTTCACCATGGACGAAATCTCGTTCCAGATCCGCAACATCATCGTTCAGGCTTTCTCGCGCACACTCGCCTCCTCCGGCATTCCGGTGCTCGACATGGCCGCCAACACGCGCGAGTTGGGGCAGTTGGTGGGCAAGGATATCGCCGCCCAGATTGCGGAATACGGGCTGGCGATGCCCGAGCTTTACATCGAAAACATCTCCCTCCCGCCCGCGGTCGAGGCGGTGATGGACAAGCGCACTTCGATGGGCGTGGTCGGCAACCTCAACGAATACATGCAGTTCCAAGCGGCTGAGGCGCTTGGCCGCGAAGGTGCGGGCGGGGCCGCGATGCAAACGGGCCTCGGCGCGGGGTTGGGGATGAGCATGGCCCAAGCCGCCACCGCGCAGGCAGGCCCCTGGGGCGCGCGCCTGCCCCCACCG
>NZ_SZNL01000002.1:0-44446 GCF_005068605.1 Sulfitobacter sp. 15WGC
CTGCCTCTTGCTCCTTGATCATCCCAATAATCTGCGCCTCGGTAAAACGGCTTTTCCGCATTCGTCTGCTCCTTCAGGGTTGGGCAGACTCTACATCATGGTGAGGGATTTCGCGGGGGGCAGGTCAGAAGGAAAATACGGCGGCGGCTATGTTCGACATGACCACAACCGAATTTCGCGAGCTTGTCGCGCAAGGCGCGCTCCCCAGTCCGGTGAAGATTGGGAACTTAAAACGCTGGCGTGTCGACCTTCTGCACGCCGTATTTGACGCAGAGGCCGCGCGTTCAGAAGAAGAGTTTACCCTTTGAAACCTGCAAAACCCCGCGTGTCCAAGCCACGCTTGAACTGGAAGTGGAACGCGCGACGCGAGACGTGGGATCCGTATCATCGCGTGGTCTGGCGCGATGGCGAAAAACAGAAATCTCGAGAAATTAAGCTCGACTGGGGCGGCGACTTCAAAAAGCTGGATGAGCTGTACTGGAAAGCTCAAGGCGGAAAATTGGATCAGCAGGCCAGGCCGCAGAATTACACTTGGCGTGAATGCATCGAGGCATGGCGCAGTGACCTAACACACGGAGCTGGAAAGGTTGCAGCAAGTACGGCTAAAAGCTACCGCGCGCCGATGGACCGGGTCATGGAAAAGAACGGCAGCATGGACATGCGTAAGACCGAGCGCAAAATAGTGAAGGCGGCGCTCACACAGATGCAGGACACTCCACGCAAAGCCTCTCGGTTCGGTCAGACCATCAGCTTGCTCTGGAACTACGCTCTCCGGGAACTTGATTGGCCGCTTGGCGGGAACCCGGCCGCAGGCCTTGGCAAACATAAACCTAGCAAACAATACAAGCCTTGGCCAAAGTGGATGGTTGCAGCTCTTTCCGATGCACCGGAGCGCGTCCGGGTGGCAGCCGCTCTGATCATCGGGACCGGCCAACGACCAGGTGCCGCGATCGCAATGCGTTGGGACCAGTTTCAAGGGGAATGGATGACGGTAGTCGACGACAAGGCAGATGAGGAACTAGAAGTCTATTGCCCGCAATCACTACAAGCTGCGCTGGAGACCTTTGAGAGAAGTGGTGAGCACGTCCTTTCTAAAAACCTACGCGAACCCTTAGGATATAACTCGGTCGAGAAAACTTTCCGCGCGTGGCGGGGGTCGCTCGGTAGACGGGCCTCACCTTACGTGCTCCATGGTCTACGCAAACTTGCCATTGTCGAGCTTGCCGAAGCCGGAGCGAGCGATGCTGAGATCCAAGCGGTCACAGGTCAAAGTGCTGAGATGGTCGCATACTATCGGAAGGACGCCAGCAGAAAGAAGCTCAGCCGCGCTGCCCAAGAAAGGCGTGGATGAACGGCTCTGGAACAACCGAGTGTGAGTCATTTGTGTGAGTCACGTCGTCAGAATCTAAAAACACAAGCCATCAGAAAACAAAATACCTGATTTTCCGTAAGAAAATCAGGTATTTGTATATTGGTACCCAAGGCCGGACTCGAACCGGCACGCCTCGCGGCGGGGGATTTTGAATCCCCTGCGTCTACCATTCCGCCACTTGGGCACGTAGGGCGATGTAGCCTGCAAAAGCGGCAGGAGCAAGTGGATTTTCACCCATGCCGCGCGCACAGTTGCTTGACCTTGGACGCGCGACATGGTGAGGCATTCAAAACAGCCGGAGCCCCCGATAATGATCCGCCGCCTTTATGACTGGACCCTGGGCCTGGCCCAACATCGCCATGCCCTCTGGGCGCTTGCCGTTGTCGCATTTGTCGAAAGCTCCTTCTTTCCAATCCCTCCTGACATCCTGATGATCCCGATGATCATCGCGCGGCCAAATCGCGCTTGGCTGATCGCCGGGGTGGCGCTGCTCGCGTCGGTCTTGGGCGGGCTTTTGGGCTATGCCATCGGCGCGCTGGCCTTTGAGAACCTTGGCCAGCCGATCCTTGCAAGTCTGGGCAAGTCCGATGCGATGGCGGAATTCTCGACCCGGTTCAATGACATGGGCTTTTGGGCGGTGCTGGTCGCCGGAGTCACCCCCTTCCCTTACAAGGTCATCACGATCATGTCGGGCTGGACGGGTATGCCGCTTGGTACCTTTATCATGACCTCGATCCTCGCCCGCGGGCTGCGGTTCTTTGTCGTGGCGGGGCTGCTGTGGCGCTTTGGCGCACCGATCCGAGACTTCATTGAACGACGCTTGGGTTTGATGTTCACATTGGCCGTCGCCCTGCTGATCGGCGGCTTCATGGTGGTGAAGGTTCTATGACGGGTAAGACATTGACTTCGCTGGCGACGCTCGGTTCGGCCGCGCTGTTGCTGGGAGCTTTCGGGTTTCAACATCTGGGCGGCTACGCGCCCTGTCAGATGTGCCTTTGGCAGCGCTGGCCCCATGCGGCGGCGGTGCTGATCGGGGCAATCGTGCTGCTCGGCGGGCCGCGCGTGATGGCCTGGCTCGGCGCCTTGGCGGCGGCGGTGACCGCGCTGATCGGCGTCTTTCATGCCGGTGTGGAATGGGGCTGGTGGCCGGGGCCAAGCTCCTGCACCGGCGGCGGCATGGATTTGGGCAGCCTCGATGGCGGGTCGCTGCTGTCGACCGAAGGCCCGAGTGGCTTGGTCATGTGCGATGAGATCGTCTGGCAGTTTCTGGGCCTGTCGATGGCCGGGTGGAACGCGATTTTCTCTTTCATCCTGGTCGGCCTTTGGGTCGCCGCCGCGCGGAAGGCGACCTGAAACACGAGAACCCGACAAACCGGACAGGCAACCTTACATTTTGTCAAAAACACCCCCGAAACGGACAGTTTGACGGCTTGTCGTTCGACAGATGCGCGGATTATCTGAGATCAAACATCTCAGGAGTCCCCCATGTCGAACCAACAGAACTGTATTTTGCTGGGCGTTCCGCTGGACAGCGGCAAACGCCGTCGCGGCTGCCTGATGGGGCCGGACGCCTATCGCACCGCGGGGCTGGAGCGCGCGCTACGTGACCTCGGCCATAGCGTGACCGACCGCGGCAATGTGGCCCCTGCCCCCTTTCACGCCAAAGAGCATGAGAAGCTGCACGCGCTAGAAGAGACCATCGCCTGGACCGAGAGCCTCGCCGCCGCCGCCGATGCGGCGATGGACGACGGGCTGCCGATTTTCATGGGCGGCGACCATGCGCTGGCCCTTGGCACCGTGCTGGGCGCGATGCGCCACGCCGAAAAGGCAGGCCGCCCGCTCTTCGTGCTCTGGCTCGATGCGCATACGGATTTCCACACGCCCCAGACCAGCGACAGCGGCAATCTGCACGGCACGCCTTTGGGCTATGTCACTGGGCGCGAGGGGTTTGACGGCTTTCCGAAGATCGACAGCCCCCTGCCCCATGACAATATCGCCATGATCGGGCTGCGCTCCGTCGATGCCGCCGAACGCGCCGCGCTGCAGGAAACCACCGTCACCTACGTCGACATGCGCGAGATCGACGAGAGCGGCATCGCCAAGCCGCTGCAGCGTTTCCTCGACAAGGTCGAGGCCGCGGGCGGCATGCTGCATGTCTCGCTCGACGTCGATTTCCTCGACCCTTCCGTCGCGCCCGCCGTGGGCACCACCGTGCCGGGCGGTGCCACCGTGCGCGAGGGCCATCTGGTGATGGAGATGCTCTCGGACAGCGGGCTGATGACCTCGCTCGATCTGGTGGAGCTGAACCCCTTCCTCGATGAACGCGGCCGCACCGCGCAGCTGATGGTCGACCTCACCGCCTCGGCCTTTGGCCGCCGCGTCTTTGACCGCCCCACACGCGCATATTGATTGGAGACCCCAAGATGACCAACCTCAAACCCTCCGACAAGGCGCTGGTGCCCTTCGTTTCCGTCGACCAGATGATGAAGCTGATCCACCATGTTGGCGTCGAAGAGATGCTGCGCGGGCTGGCCGACTACATCGAAGCCGATTTCAAACGTTGGGAGCTTTTCGACAAGACCCCGCGCGTGGCGAGCCACTCCGAGAAGGGCGTGATCGAGTTGATGCCGACCTCCGACGGCGACGTCTACGGCTTCAAATACGTCAACGGCCATCCCGACAACACCAAGACCGGCTTTCAGACCGTCACTGCATTCGGCCTTTTGGCCAATGTGGCCAACGGCTACCCGGTGCTGCTGACCGAGATGACGATCCTTACCGCGCTGCGCACGGCGGCGACCTCGGCGGTGGTGGCGCGGCTGCTGGCGCCCAAGGGCAGCCGTGTCATGGCGATGATCGGCAACGGCGCGCAGTCCGAGTTCCAGAGCCTTGCCATGAAGGCGATCTGCGGCGTGGACGAGGTGCGGCTTTACGACATCGACCGCGCGGCGACCGCGAAATGCGCGCGCAATCTGGCGGGCTCGGGGCTGAAGGTCGTGGAATGCGACACCGCCGAAGACGCGATCATGGGCGCGCAGATCATCACCACCTGCACCGCGGACAAGCAATATGCCACGATCCTGACCGACAATATGGTCGGCTCCGGCGTGCATATCAACGCGATCGGCGGCGACTGTCCGGGCAAAACGGAACTCGCGCCCGCGATCCTGCACCGCTCGGGGATCTTCGTGGAATACCCCGAGCAGACCCGCATCGAGGGCGAAATCCAGCAGCTTGAGCCTGACCATCCGGTGACCGAGATTTGGCAGGTGCTGACCGGTCAGGCAGAGGGCCGCCGCGATGCGCAACAGATCACGCTGTTTGATTCCGTGGGCTTCGCGATCGAGGATTTCTCGGCCCTGCGCTATGTCCGCGACCAGATTGCTGAGACCGGGCTGTTCCAACCGCTCGACCTGCTGGCCGATCCGGATGATCCGCGCGACCTGTTTGGCATGCTGCAACGCGCGGGCTGAGTGTTCGGGGCCGCCGTCGTTAAACGGCGGCCTCTACCCTTTCGTCACGTCATGGGCGTAGAGCCAATCGAAGGCCCGCAGCATCGCGCCGGGGGCCAGCGTTGAGGCGATGCGCAGGCCGGTATGGGCGGCAAAGCGGATCGGACCTGAGCGCAGGTGATAGCGGGTGGCATTGCCTTCGGAAGTTTTCACGATGCGCCGTGCTCGGTCGATACGCGCGGCCTGATAGGCGGTGAGCGCCGCGTCGCGCGGATGGCGGCTTAGGCAATCTGCCAAAACCCATGCATCCTCCAACGCCATATTGGCGCCCTGCGCCAGAAAGGGCAGTGTCGGATGGGCCGCGTCGCCCAAAAGCGCGACGCCATCGGCCTGCCAATTGGCGGCAACGGGGTGGTGGTGCAGCCCCCAGAGGGTGACCTCCTCCACCGCCTCCAACATCTGCGCGGCCTGTGCCCCGAAACCGGCAAAGGCGCGGCGCAGGTTGGCGGGATCGTCGCGATGGTGCCAGCCTTCGGCGGCCCAATCTTCACGCTCTTCCACGGCCACGAGGTTGACCATGCGCCCCTCGCGCACCGGGTAGCTGACAAGATGTTTCCCCGGCCCCATGGTGACCCGCGCCTCGGGCGGATGATCGACCACGTTGGGAATAAGCGCCCGCCATGCGACCTGCCCCGAAAAACGGGCCTGATCCGCCCCGTTCAACTGCACCCGCCCGACCGAATGGATGCCATCGGCAGCCACTACCAGCTCTGCCCGCCGCCGCCCGCCGCGGGCCATCTGCACCTGCGGCAGCGCGCCGGGATGGATGGAGGCGACCTGCGCATCGGTCTCGAAACTGACATTGGCCCGCTGTGCGGCCTCGCGCAGAAGGTCGATCAGATCGGCACGGTGGAGAAAGTAATAACGCTGGTCCTGCGGCAGGCGGGTCAGATCCAGCCGCGCCACTTGGCCGCCCTTGGCATAGTCGCAAAGCCGTACCGCCTGCCCGCGCACCGCACCGCGCGCCGCCAGCCCGCGCTCAAGCCCCAGCCCGCGTAGGACGGCGAGGCCATTGGGGCTGATCTGAAGCCCGGCACCGATCTCGGAAAAGCGCGCGGCCTGTTCCAACAGGGTCACGGCCACGCCACGCCGCGCCAGCGCTGTGGCCAGCGCCAGCCCGCCGATCCCGCCGCCCACGACAATCGCATTGGAAGGTTTCATTCGCGCCCCAACCACAAACGCCGAAGCATTTGCCCCGGCGTGTGGTGTTTCAGGTGATGTCAGTCGTCGCGGTGGACTTTCTCGCGCCGCTCGTGACGCTCTTGCGCCTCAAGGGTCATGGTGGCGATGGGCCGTGCATCCAGCCGTTTGAGCGAGATCGGATCGCCGGTGACCATGCAGTAACCGAACTCTCCCTCGTCGATCCGCCGCAGCGCCGCGTCGATCTTGCCGACCAGTTTACGCGCCCGATCCCGGGTGCGCAGTTCCAAGGCGCGGTCAGTCTCTTCCGAGGCGCGGTCGGTCACATCCGGGATGTTCCGGGTGCCGTCTTGCAGTGTTTCGATGGTGTCGCGGCTGCCTGCCAACAGTTCCGCTTTCCAGTTGATCAGCTTGCGCCGAAAGTACTCAAGCTGACGGTCATTCATGAATGGCTCGTCCTCGGCCGGACGATAGTCGTCCGGCAGGAAGATTTCCTGCTTCATTTGTTTTTCCCCGGCGTTTTTCAATTCAGACATTAAAAAGGCCTGTCTCCCGACATCGTCCCCTGCCGCAGCGTCTATCTGAGCGGGTAACAATTGTCACTACACAATCCCTTTGATTTTTGGTTAAAGGCCAAGGATCAAGCGCCCGTCACACGAGGTTGAAAACAAGATGAAATTCCAAGGCACCAAAGACTACGTCGCCACCGAGGACCTGAAAATTGCCGTCAATGCGGCGGTGACGCTGGAGCGGCCTTTGCTGGTGAAGGGCGAGCCGGGCACCGGCAAGACCGAGCTTGCGCGGCAGGTGAGCGACGCGTTGGGCCTGCGGATGATCGAATGGAACATCAAATCGACCACCCGGGCGCAACAGGGACTTTACGAATATGACGCCGTGAACCGCCTGCGCGACAGCCAGTTGGGCGATGAGCGTGTGCATGACGTGAAGAACTACATCCGCAAGGGCAAGCTCTGGCAGGCTTTCGAGGCGGATGAGAAGGTCGTGCTCTTGATCGACGAGATCGACAAGGCCGACATCGAGTTTCCCAACGATCTGTTGCAGGAACTCGATAAGATGGAATTCTTCGTCTACGAGACGGGCGAGACGATCCGCGCGGGCCAGCGCCCCATCGTCATCATCACCTCGAACAACGAAAAGGAACTGCCCGACGCCTTCCTGCGCCGCTGTTTCTTTCACTACATCCAATTTCCCGACATGGAGACGCTGAAACAGATCGTCGAAGTGCACCATCCGGGCATCAAGCAACAGCTTCTGACCACCGCGCTGACGCAGTTCTACGAGATCCGCGAACAGCAGGGGCTGAAGAAGAAGCCCTCAACCTCCGAGGTGTTGGACTGGCTGAAACTGCTGCTGGCCGAGGATATGGACGCCGAAGATCTGGCCAAGGACGGTCCCAACGCCCTGCCCAAGCTGCATGGCGCGCTGCTGAAGAACGAGCAGGACGTGCATCTGTTTGAGCGGCTGGCCTTTATGGCGCGTCGCCAGCGGTAGGGCGGCAACACAAATGCGACTTTACGTCAAAAGCGGGTATTTTCCTCGCTTTTGATTTTTCGCCTGCCTAGGCTGAGGTCAATCACGGGCGCAAAGACCCGGGTTCAAACGACCGATGGGGCAGGCAGATGCAAGGACACTCAGCAACCGCGCCACGCGCATATTGGGATAGAGCAGCCCACGCAGGGAAGCAGAGAGGCCCCCGCGTATGATGCCCCGGCGCATGAGACGCAGCGTGAAGGCGCGGCTGATCCTGCCGCTGATGCTGCTGCTGAACGCCTGCGTGCCCGCCTCGCATTCCGAGGTGGCAACCCGCGCGGTCATCGCCGACAGCACCCTGCCCCCGATGAAACAGTTCACCCAAGCCCGCCCCGCTCAGCCGCATGTGTCGAATGCCGCGCTGGCGGAGGATTTCCTCGACCTGTCCTTCCGGATGGAAAGTGGCCGCGCCCTGCCCGTTCTGACCCGTTTCGAGGGGCCGATCACCCTGCACGTGCTGGGCCAGCCGCCCGCCACGTTGGGGCCGGACCTTGCGCGTCTGCTGGCCCGTCTGCGCCGCGAGGCCGGGATCGAACTGCGTGAGGTCACGGGCGGAGAGGCCAGCATCACCATTCAAGCGGTGCAGCGCGCCCAAATCCGGCGGCTCTTGCCGCAGGCGGCCTGTTTCGTGGTGCCAAACGTCAGCACGCTTGAGGAATACCGCCGCACGCGGCGCTCGCCCGCCACCGATTGGACCCGCCTGACCGAACGGCGCAAGCTGGCGATTTTTCTGCCCAATGACGTGAGTCCGCAAGAAAGCCGCGACTGTCTGCATGAGGAACTGGCCCAAGCGCTTGGGCCGCTGAACGATCTCTACCGCCTGCCGGATTCGGTCTTTAACGACGACAATGTACATACGGTGCTGACCGGTTTCGACATGCTGGTGCTGCGCATCTATTATGATCCCGCGCTGCGCTCGGGCATGAACCGCGAAGAGGTCGCCGCCCGTCTGCCGGGCATTCTGGCCCGGGTGAACCCCGCAGGCGGCACCGTCGCCCCCCGCCCCGCCCGCGCCACGCCGCAGGTCTGGAGCCGCGCGATCCAAACGGCCCTTGGCCGCGACGTGGGCCGCAACGCCCGGCTGAAGGCCGCCCGTGACGCGCTGCGCATTGCCGAGACGCAGGGCTGGCAGGACAACCGCCACGCCTTTTCGCATTACGCCATGGGCCGGGTCATCCAGATGACCGAACCCGCCGCCGCACAGGCGCATTACCAAACGGCTGACGCCCTCTATGCCCGCACCCCCGGCACCACGCTGCACCGCGCCTATGTCGCCACCCAGCGGGCAGGCTATGCGGTGACCATCGGCGACGGCGCAGGCGCGCTGGCCTTGATCGCGCCGCATCTGCCCGTGGCCGAAGCCAGCGAAAACGCCGCCCTTCTGGCCACGCTCATGCTGCTCAAAGCCGAAGCGCTGGAGATCGAAGGCCGCGGCATTGAGGCGCGCCGCGTCAGGCTGGACAGCATCGGCTGGGCGCGATACGGCTTTGGCCCTGACTGGGCCGTGCGGGCCAAGCTGCGCGAGATCGCAAGCCTGAACCCGCGCAATGGATAGGCCCGCGAAACAAACGGGCAATAGGTTATGATAGCACTCGGATTGGCATTGATCGGCGCGATTATCGGCGGGCTGACCGCACGCAAACGCGGCGGGAACCGCAAGGACATCGCGCAATATGCCGCGGGCTATGGCATGGCCTTTCTCATCGTCGGCATGATCGCCACGGTTCTGCTGGACCGCGCATTGAGCGTCTGATGTTTCTGCCCTTCTTCGATCAGCTGCGCCGCCACAATGTTCCGGTCTCCCTGCGGGAGTTTCTGGCCTTTCTCGAAGGTATGAAAGCGGGGCTTGCGACCTATGACGTTGAGGCGTTTTACTACCTCGCCCGCGTGTCGATGGTCAAAGATGAGCGCAACATCGACAAGTTCGACCGCGCTTTCGCCGCCGCCTTCAAAGGGTTGGAGAAGATCAGCCTCGACGATGTGCTCGACGCCGTGGACCTGCCCGAAGACTGGTTGCGCAAGATGGCCGAAAAGCACCTGAGCGAAGAAGAAAAGGCCGAGATCGAAGCCATGGGCGGCTTCGACAAGCTGATGGAGACGCTGAAAAAGCGGCTGGAAGAGCAGAAGGGCCGGCATCAGGGCGGCTCCAAATGGGTCGGCACGGCGGGCACCTCGCCCTTCGGCGCCTATGGCTACAATCCCGAGGGCGTGCGGATCGGCCAGAAGGAAAGCCGCCACCAACGCGCGGTCAAGGTCTGGGACAAGCGCGAATTCCGCAACCTAGACGACAATGTCGAGATCGGCACCCGCAATATCAAACTGGCACTGAAACGCCTGCGCCGTTGGGCGCGCGATGGCGCGGCAGAGGAGTTTGACCTCAACGGCACGATCCGCGCCACGGCGGAACATGGCTATCTCGACGTTAAAACCCGGCCCGAGCGGCGCAACGCGGTGAAAGTGCTGCTGTTTCTCGACATCGGCGGTTCGATGGATCCGCATGTGAAAGTGGTCGAGGAACTCTTCAGCGCCGCAAAGGGCGAATTCAAACATCTCGAACATTTCTACTTCCACAACTGCCTCTACGAAGGCGTGTGGCGCGACAACCGCCGCCGTTGGGATGCGCAGATCCCCACCCATGAGGTGCTGCGCAGCTATGGGTCTGACTACAAATGCATTTTCGTGGGCGACGCCAGCATGTCACCCTATGAGATCGCCTATCCGGGCGGCGCGAATGAACATTGGAACGCCGAGGCCGGGGCGACTTGGCTGGCACGCGCACGCGACCAATGGCCAAACCACCTGTGGATCAATCCCGTCCCCGAACGGCAGTGGGGCTACACCCAATCCATCGCGATGATCCAAGAGATTTTCGGCCCCGAGGCCATGGTGCCCATGACGCTCGAAGGGTTGAGCCGGGGCATCAAGACCATGACGCGCTAACCCCTTCCTTGACAGCCTGCCGCGCCGCGCCACCTCAGGGGGCGAAGGCAAGCAATGTGGAAGGAAATAGAATGTCCCCGATCATCAAATCCGGCAGCGCGAAATGGGAAGGCTCGCTCAAAGAGGGCAATGGCCATGTCTCGACCGAAAGCGGCGTGCTGTCCGACCAGCCCTATGGTTTCAACACCCGTTTCGAGGGCAAGCAAGGCACCAACCCCGAAGAGTTGATCGGTGCGGCCCATGCCTCCTGCTTTTCCATGGCCCTGTCGATGATCCTTGGGCAAAGCGACCTGACGCCCGACAGTATCGAGACCAAAGCCGAGGTTCATCTGGAAGAGAAAGACGGCGGCTTTCATGTGCCCAAGGTGCATCTGACGGTTGAGGCCAGCATTCCCGGCGCGAGCCAAGAGGACTTCGACAAGGCCGCGAAAACCGCCAAGGAGAACTGCCCGATCTCTAAGCTGCTGACGGCAGAGATCACGGTGGACGCGAAACTCGTCTGATCGCCAAGAATACCACCGGGGCGCAGGCCATGGCCGCTTGCCCCCGGTCCCCCCGCTCCCCATATTGGGCGCATGATCCGCGTTATCCCCATCCTTCTCGCCGTCCTCTATGCGCTGGCGATGTACCGTTTCTCGGCTTGGCGCACGGCGCGGGAGTTGGATGCAAAATCGACGCCGCTGGTCGATCCGAAGTTGAACGAGATCAGCAACCGCATGGCCCGCGCGCTCGACCTGCCGCGCATCAAAGTGCATCTTTATGAGATCGAACCCGTCAACGGGCTGGCCGCCCCCGATGGGCGGATTTTCATTACCCGCGGTTTCTACAACAAATTCCGCCAAGGTGCCGTAACGGCTGAAGAATTGGCAAGCGTTATCGCGCATGAATTGGGCCATGTCGCCCTTGGCCATTCGCGCCGCCGGATGATTGATTTCTCGGGCCAGAACGCCCTGCGCACGGCCCTTGCGATGGTGCTGGGGCGGCTCATTCCCGGCATCGGCGTCTGGATCGCCAGCGGGCTAACCAGCCTGCTTGCCGCTAGGCTGTCGCGCAATGACGAATATGAGGCCGACGCCTATGCCGCCGCCCTGCTCACCAAGGCCGGGATCGGCATTGGCCCGCAAATCTCCCTGTTTGAAAAGCTCGACGCGCTCAGCCAATCCGGCGGCAACCGTCCGCCCGCGTGGTTGTTGAGCCATCCAAAAACGGAAGAGCGGATCGACAAGCTGCGGCAAATGCAGTTGCGGTGGGACGGCTGACCTAACCCAAAGCCTTTGCCAGCCGAGGCAGCCGCGCCTTTTTCAGCAGCGCCCGCATCTCCCATGGCTCCCCCGAAAGCCGCCGCGCCTCTTGCAGGACGGCTGCTGCCACGGGGGCGACCATCTCCGGCGTCGCCTGCCAGATGCCATGCAGGTAGCTGTCGGGATCGGCCCGGCTCAGCCCCTCTTCGGCGAGGATTTGGCGCGGGAAGTCCTTAGCGTTCAGCGTCAGGATCATATCGGCGCTGCTGGCCACGGCGACGGCCAGCACATGGATGTCATTGGCATCCGGCAGCCAGAGCCGCGCTTGCAGACCGGGGGAAGCCTCGCGCTCGGCCCCCGGCCAATTGCCACGCAACAGCGCGATCTCGGCCCGCGCCTGCGCTTCGCCCGCGGGGCCAAGTTTGACTGCCGCGCGGGCCCATTCCTCTAAGATACGCGCCGACCAAATCGGCTCGAACGCGCCCCCTGCGGCCACGCCGAGCACCATTTCGCGCATCACCGTGGGGTAAAGCACGCAAGTGTCGATCAGCACGCGGGGGCGCGTTTCCATCACAGGCGGAAGAACAGCGATTTGAGGTAGCCGCTTTCCGCAAGCTGCGGCAGTTGCGGGTGGTCCGCCCCGGCGAAACCGGTGTGCAGCAGCATGGCGCGGCGTCCGGCCCGACCGATGCCGCGGACGGAGGCGGTGCGGAATTGGTTCAGATCAGCGGCATGTGAGCAGGAGCAGAGCCCCAGAATGCCATTCTCTGCCACCAGCTGCGCCGAGAGCCGCGCGACACGCTCATAGGCACGCAGCCCTGCGTCGACCGCTTGGCGCGAGGGGGCAAAGGCGGGCGGGTCGCAGATCACCACGTCGAAAGTCTCGCCCTCGTCCCGCAGGGCGGTGAGCACATCGAAAGCATCGCCTTGGCGGGTGGCGAAACGGTCTTGCATGCCCATCGCCGTGGCCCCGGCCTCGGCCAGTTCCAGCGCGGGGGCGGAGCCGTCCACCGCCAGCGCCGAGGATGCGCCGCCCGCAAGTGCTGCGAGGGAGAAGCCGCCGACGTGGGAGAAGACATCGAGCACCCGTGCGCCATTCCGCGCGAGGTTAGCGGCAAAGGCGTGGTTCGGGCGTTGGTCGTAGAACAGGCCGGTTTTCTGCCCGCCGGTGAGGTCGGCCATATAGGTCGCGCCATTCATCGGCACCGGCAGCGGCCCCTCGGGCACTTCGCCCGCCAGCGTGGAAGAGGCATCGTCGAGCCCTTCGAGCTTGCGGGTCCGGCCAGAGGCGTTTTTCAGCACGTTGTGCACGCCCGTCACGGATTGCAGCGCGGCGACGAGCGGCTCAATCAGCGCGTCGGCCCAAGCAGCATTGGGTTGGATCACGCAGGTATCGCCAAAACGGTCGATGATGACACCCGGCAGGCCATCGGCCTCGGCATGGATCAGGCGGTAATAGGGCTGATCGTAAAGCTGGCTGCGCAGTTGAAGGGCGCGATTTAGGCGGGCTTCGAACCACGCCTGATCGATCTGCGCCTCAGCGTCTTGGTCGATCATCCGGGCAATGATCTTGGAATTCGAATTGACCGCGACCAGCCCCATGGGCTTGCGCTCGGCATCCTCCAACAGCGCCAGCGTGCCGGGGGCGAGCCCGCGCGTGCGGCGGTCGGTGACCAGTTCATTGGCGTAGACCCAAGGAAAGCCGTGGCGGATGGCGCGGGCGTTGGCCTTGGGCAATAGGCGCACCACGGGACGTGTGGCAGGCTGCGGGGCGGAGGGGGTTTGGGGCGTTGTCATAGCGCCCCTCGTACTGCGTTCGCGCGGCTGGGGAAAGAGGTTTCGCGAGCCCCGATCGGCGGTCAGTTGCGCGCCCTGCCCCGCCAGCCGCCCCGACGGCGCGGGGTGGTCAGCGTCGTCTGCCCCTCGCGCAGCACTTGGGTCATCGGGTGATCGGCGGCGGCGCGGTGCCGTTCCAGCAATCGGGTGATGGCGGCGGCGCTGTCCTGCCCTTCGGGCAAGCTCAGGGCCCAATCGAGGAAGATGCTGCGGCATTCGGCGGGCCCGATCCCCTCCATGCGGTAGGATTCGCGGATCAGGCCCTTGGGGTCATCGGGATCGCTCATGCGCCCTCCCGCCCCGGCACTGGCAGCGCCGCGTTGATGATCTGCGCGGCGCTGTCGTAGTCGGTCTGCATCTTGCTTTCCAGGGCAGAAAGGTCGTCACATTCCAGCACCCGGCAGAGGAAACTCGCCCCCGCCTGCCCCATCGCCCCCACCTCAATCGGATTGGCCGAGAGCAGCCGCGCGGCGCAGTTCAGGGTCCAAGCGTCGGTATAGGCGGCGGAGAGGGTCGCCTCCCCTTCGGTGTCGATCATCCCTTCGTCGCGGGCGGCGGCAAGGCCTGCGTCGATCTCACGCGCGCCAGTGCCGCCGATGAGCGCCCCCGCCTGCGCGAAAAGTTCAATATCCTGCAATCGTCCCGCGCCGGTCTTGGCGTCGAGCGCGCCTGCGGGGCTGCGGGCGGCGGCGATGCGGCGGCGCATATCAGCCACCTCTCCCAGCACCTTGTCACGCGGGGCGGCACGGCTGAGGATGTCTTTGCACAGCGCGTCAACATCGCGGCCCAGATCCTCTGCCCCCGCGATTACCCGGGCACGGGTAAGGGCCAGATGCTCCCACACCCATGCTTGCTCTTTCTGATAGCTCTCGAAACTGGCAAGGCTGGTCGCCACCGGCCCCTGATTGCCCGAAGGGCGCAGGCGCATGTCGATGTCGTAAAGCTTGCCTTGGGCCATCGGCGCGGTCATCGCGGTGATCATCGCTTGGGTCAGCCGCGCATAATAGCTGCGCGTGGCGAGGGGTTTGGGGCCATCGGAACTCTCCACCCCATCGGCGTCATAGATCACCAGCATATCGAGGTCCGAAGTCGGCGTGAGCCGCCCGGCCCCGAGCGAGCCCATGCCAAGGATCACCGCCCCGCGCCCCGGCGGCGGGCCATGGCGGGTGGCGAATTGATCGACGACCACGGGCCAAAGCGCCTGCAAGACGGCTTGGGCAAGCTCGGCATATTGCCGCCCGGCGGTGGCCGCGTCGATCAGCCCGCGCAGCAGATGCACGCCGATCCGAAAATGCCATTCGCGCGCCCAACGGCGGGTGCCGTCAAGGCGCAATTCATAATCCGCCTCCCCCGCCAGATGCTGCGCCAGCATCTCGGTCAGCTTGGTCTGCCCCGGCCAGTCCGAAAAGAAATCCCCGCCGATCACCGCGTCGAAAACGCCGGAGTTGCGCGACAGATGCGTGGCCAGCGCGGGCGATGTGGCAACGATATCCACCAAGAGATCGCCCAGTTGCGGATTGGCCCGCAAAAGCGAGAAGAGCTGCACCCCGGCGGGCAACCCGGCGAGAAATCCGTCAAAGGCCAAGAGCCCCTCGTCCGGCTTGGCGGATTGCGCCAGACGGTCGAGCAGCAGTGGCTTCAACCGCCCGAAAATATCCGCCCCCCGTTCCGAGCGCAGCGCGGGATAACTGGGCCAACGGTCCAGCACCGACGTGTCGAATTGATGCGCCGGGCGGGCGGCTTCGGGCTCTTCCCTCGTGGCGGCGAAAAAGCTTTCGATCAGGTCGTGTACGGCTTGCAGACGTTCATGAAGATCGGCCTGTAAGTCTTTGACATCCATATCCATCATGGCCGCCAGCCGATCAAAGTCTGCGTCATTGCGGGGCAGCGTGTGGGTCTGGGCGTCTTGCACCATCTGCAACCGGTGCTCGACCGTGCGATGCGCGCGGTAGTGGTTGCCAAGCGTCTCGGCCACCTCCTCGGGCACCCAACCTTTGTCGGCCAGCACCTGCAAACCTGCCAGCGTCCCGCGGGGCCGCAGGTCCGCATCCCGGCCCCCGGCGATGAGCTGCCGGGTCTGGGTGAAAAACTCGATCTCGCGGATGCCGCCCCGGCCCAGTTTCATGTCATGGCCCGGCAGGGTGATTGGGCCGCCCAAGCCCTTGTGCTCACGGATCGCCAGCCGCATGTCGTGGGCGTCTTGGATCGCGGCGAAATCCAGATGGCGGCGCCAGACGAAAGGGCGCAGCGCTTGCAAAAACGCCTCGCCTGCCGCGATGTCGCCCACTGCCGGGCGGGCCTTGATATAGGCCGCGCGCTCCCACGTACGGCCAAGGCTTTCGTAGTAGCGTTCCGCCGCCTCCATCGCGATGCAGACGGGGGTGACCGCCGGGTCGGGGCGCAGGCGTAGGTCGGTGCGGAAGACATAGCCTTGGGCAGTATTCTCGCTCAGCGTGGCAGACATGGCACGCGTGGCTTTGACGAAGGCGCTGCGGGCGGTGTGGAAATCATCCGGCGCAAAACGGCTTTCGTCGAAAAGGCAGATCAGGTCGATGTCGGAGGAATAGTTCAGCTCCCCCGCGCCCATCTTGCCCATGGCAAAGACGACCATGCCGGCGCAATCGGAAAGATCGTCCATCGTCATGCCCGGCAGCTTGCCGCGTTTGATCTGTGCCGCCAGCCCCGCGCGCAGGGCCGCGCCGCAGGCGGCATCGGCGTAATCCGTCAGCGCACCTGTCACCTCCTCCAGCGACCATGCCCCGCCCAGATCGGCCAACGCGGTCAGCAACGCCATACGCCGCTTGCCCTGCCGCAGCCCATCGGCAAGCCGGTCGGGGGCCAGTTCGGCCGCTGCCGCGCAATTCTCGGCCAGAGCGGCTTCGGGATTGGCCACCGCCGCGCTCAGCCAGCCCGCCTCTTTCTCCAAAAGCGCCATCAGATAGGGCGCGGTCGAGGCCGCAGCCGAGATCATTTCGCGCAACTCCGGCGCGAGATCGGGCAGCAGCGCCGCCGCATCCTGCGCGCGTTCGCGGTGATAGACACGGGGGGAACGGGTGATCCGGGCGGCGAGAGATGGGTCTGTCATGGCGCCAGCTTTGCGGGCTGATCCAAGCGGCGTCAATGGGGGTTGCGGCAGGACGCGGGCTTGCTACGACTTTGCCGTCTAGCAAAGGAAAGAAGATGAGCAAAAGTTTGAAACGGGTCCGCGCCACGCTGGAGGCCGCAGGGGTGACACCGGAAATCCGCGAGACGGCTTTGGCACGGACGGCTGTGGATGCGGCCACGGCGCTTGATTGCGCGGTTGACCAGATCGCGAAATCAATCGTTCTGCGCGGTGAAAACAGCGGGGCGGCGCTGCTCTTCATCACCGCGGGCGCGCAGCAGGTCGATCTCGAACAGGCCGCGGCGCTGGCGGGAGAGCCTTTGGGCAAGGCCGATGCCGCGCTGATCCGGGCGCAGACCGGCTTTGCCATCGGCGGCGTTGCGCCTTTGGGGCATATCACACCGCCGCGCGCTTGGTTTGACCGCAATCTGCTGCAATTCCCGCTGGTCTGGGCCGCTGCGGGCACACCGCATCACGTTTTCAGTCTTGAACCACAGAAAATGGCGCAGCTTTCGGGCGCGCAAGTCGCTGATTTCACTGTCGCTTCCTAAATAATGTAAAAAACATTCACATAGCCCCTTGCGAAACGGGTTCGGCGTTCCGATCTATTCAATGTGAAAGACATTCACATTATCCGAAACGCCCGGGCCGGCGACAGGCCCGTCACGACCGAAAGGCTCAACAATGACGACAGTGACCACCGACCCGACCTACTCCCCCCGCCCCAGCTGGCTGGCCCGGACAGAAGCCTGGATGGACGCACGCGGCAAAGGTGCATGGATCGCCGCCATGGTGCTCGGCTTCATCTTCTTTTGGCCCCTCGGCCTCGCCCTTCTTGCCTATATGACTTGGAGCAAACGCATGTTCTCTTCGAAATCCTGCAACCGCAAATCCAGCCGCGCGATGATGTCGCGCAGCACCGGCAACCGCGCCTTTGACGCCTATAAGGCCGACACGCTGCGCCGTTTGGAGGAAGAGCAGGACAACTTCGAAGCCTTCCTTGAGCGTCTGCGTGAGGCCAAGGACAAGGCCGAGTTCGACCAATTCATGGACGAACGCGCCAAGCGGGACGAGACGGCCACAAACGCCTGATCGCACCCTGACCCCCGCCTCCCGGCCCGCGCGCCGGGGGGCCTTTCGCAGGACAAGACATGACCCAGACCCCAGACCCTGACCTACACCCGCAATTCTATGACGGCATCGCTGGCAAACGGCTGCTGGCTTGGGTCATCGATGTGACCCTTGTCCTGCTCTTTTGCGTGCTGATCTTGCCGTTCACGGCCTTTACGGGGCTGTTCTTTTTCCCCTTCCTGACGCTGGTGGTGGGCTTTGCCTACCGGGTGGCCACGCTGACCAGCGGCTCGGCCACTTGGGGGATGCGCCTGATGGCGATGGAGCTGCGCGACCATCGCGACCGGCCCTTTGATTTCATGACCGCGCTTTTGCATACCATCGGCTATTCGCTGTCGATGACGGTCACCATCATTCAGGTCGTCTCGGCCGTTCTCATCTGCACCACGGCCCGCCGTCAAAGCCTTACGGACATGGCGCTTGGCACCGTGCCGGTGAACCGGCGGCTCAGCCGCTAGGGACGCAGGCAAATTTGCCCTTGGCGGAGCGGGGGGTGGTTGATAGCATCCCCCGATAAATGCTGGAAGCCCATGCGACATACACTGCCTTTGACACCGCAATTCTATGTCACAGCGCCGCAACCCTGCCCCTATCTAGAGGGCCGGATGGAGCGCAAGCTGTTCACCGCCCTTCAGGGCGATAATGCCGCTCGCCTGAATGACAGCCTGTCGAGCCAAGGCTTCCGCCGCTCACAGAATGTTCTGTACCGCCCCTCCTGCGCCGATTGCGCCGCTTGTCTTTCCGCGCGGATCGACGTGGCCGCCTTTCGCCCCAGCAAAAGCCAGCGCCGCATCCTG
The DNA here is from genome assembly GCF_005068605.1 of Sulfitobacter sp. 15WGC. Classification (NCBI taxonomy): domain Bacteria; kingdom Pseudomonadati; phylum Pseudomonadota; class Alphaproteobacteria; order Rhodobacterales; family Roseobacteraceae; genus Sulfitobacter; species Sulfitobacter sp. 15WGC. The sequence continues at coordinate 18,624 of NZ_SZNL01000002.1, forward strand.
AAGCGCAACGCAGGCCTTGAGCGCCGCGCGACATCGCCTTGGGCCACGGAAGAGCAATATGATCTCTTCCGCAGCTACCTCGACAGCCGCCACGCGGATGGGGGCATGGCGGATATGGACGTGTTCGAATTCGCTGCCATGATCGAGGAAACCCCGATCCGCAGCCGGGTGATCGAGTATACCGACCCCGAGGCCGACAATGCACTCGTCGGCGTCTGCCTGACCGATGTGCTGAGCGACGGGGTGAGCATGGTCTATTCCTTCTACACCCCCGACCGGCCCCGCAACGGGCTGGGCAATTACATCATCCTCGACCATATCGAAATCGCCCGCGCGGCGGGGCTGCCTTATGTCTATCTTGGCTATTGGGTGCCCGGCAGCCAGAAGATGGGATATAAGGCCAAATTCTCGGGGCTAGAGGTCTATATAGGCGGGCAGTGGCAAAAGATGCGCGATCCTGAGGGTTTCGTGCCCGACCGGCATCCGCTCAGCAACGATCCCATCGCCGAACAGGTGGCCAATATCACCCTGCCGGATGTCAGCCCGCGCTGAGGAAACCTATTGATTTTGGCATTATTACCGGGCGGCCCCTTGGGCTGCCCGTTTTCTTGTGTGCGATACCGCGCCGGAAATGCAGGAAAGTACGCCGCGCCGGTTAAATCTTTCCAAAAATAACGTATATGAGGCGGGATGCGAAATAAACCTACAAATAATCCCGCCCGACGCACAAGATTTTCGCCATTTCGCTGTTGACGCCCCTCTTTCCCCCTCCTAATCTCACGCCACGCTTAGAGGACCCTTAAGATGACCGACCTAGTCATTATTGTAAGACACACGCGCATGGGCCGGTAACGGTAGACCATAATCCTTCCCATGCGCCCCGTCAGACCGGGGGTTTTTTTATGCCAATCGCAATAACCTGCCTTACGGAGCACCCAAGATGAAACGCCAGATGACCGGAGCGAAAATGATCGTCCAAGCCCTGATTGACCAGGGTGTGGACACCGTCTTTGGATATCCCGGTGGCGCGGTGCTACCGATCTATGACGAGGTCTTTCAGCAGAATTCGATCAAGCACGTTCTGGTGCGCCATGAGCAAGGGGCGGTCCACGCCGCCGAAGGCTATGCCCGTTCCACCGGGAAGCCGGGTGTTGTGCTGGTCACCTCCGGCCCCGGGGCCACGAATGCGGTCACGGGCCTTACGGATGCGCTGCTCGACTCCATTCCGCTGGTGGTGCTGACCGGTCAGGTGCCGACCTTCATGATCGGCTCGGACGCCTTTCAAGAGGCCGACACCGTGGGCATCACCCGCCCCTGCACCAAGCACAACTGGCTGGTGAAAGAGACCGACACCCTTGGCGCCACCCTGCACGAAGCCTTCCATGTCGCCACCCATGGCCGCCCTGGCCCGGTGCTGATCGACATCCCCAAGGACGTGCAATTCGCCACCGGCCACTACGAGTCCCCCAAACCCTCGACCTCGCGCTATCAGCCTCAGGTCAAGGGCGACATGGCCGAGATCACCGAACTGGTCGCGGCGATGGAGACGGCGAAGCGTCCGATTTTCTACACCGGCGGCGGGGTCATCAACTCCGGCCCGGCGGCGAGCCAGTTGCTGCGCGAATTGGTTGATGCCACCGGCTTTCCCATCACCTCCACCCTGATGGGCCTCGGCGCCTACCCGGCGTCGGGTGACAAATGGCTTGGGATGCTCGGGATGCACGGGCTTTATGAGGCCAATATGGCAATGCATGACTGTGATCTGATGATCAACATCGGCGCTCGGTTCGATGACCGGATCACCGGCGTGATCGACAGTTTCAGCCCAAAATCCACCAAGGCGCATATCGACATCGACCCTTCGTCGATCAACAAGGTGATCCGCATCGACATCCCCATCGTCGGCGATGTGGCCCATGTGCTCGAAGACCTGCTGAAGGTCTGGAAATCGCGCGGCCGCAAAACCAATAGCGAGGCGGTGGCGAAATGGTGGCAGCAGATCGAAGAATGGCGCAGCATCGACTGCCTCAAGTTCAACCAATCCGGCAAGGTGATCAAACCCCAGCACGCGCTGGCACGGCTTGAAGCGCTGACCAAGGATCACGACCGCTATATCACCACCGAAGTGGGCCAGCACCAGATGTGGGCCGCGCAATACCTCGGCTTTGAGGAGCCGAACCGCTGGATGACCTCGGGCGGCCTTGGCACCATGGGCTATGGTTTCCCCGCCTCCATCGGCGTGCAGATGGCCCACCCCGAGGCGCTGGTGATCAATGTGGCGGGCGAAGCATCGTGGCTGATGAACATGCAAGAGATGGGCACGGCGATGCAATTTGGCCTGCCGGTGAAACAGTTCATCCTCAACAACGAACGCCTCGGCATGGTGCGCCAGTGGCAGGAACTGCTGCATGGTGAGCGCTATTCGCAAAGCTGGTCCGAAGCCCTGCCCGATTTCGTCAAACTGGCCGAAGCCTTTGGCGCCAAGGGGATCATCTGCTCGGACCCGGATGACCTTGATGATGCGATCATGGAGATGATCAACCACGACGGGCCGGTGATCTTTGACTGTCTGGTCGAGAAGCATGAGAACTGCTTCCCGATGATCCCAAGCGGCAAGGCGCATAACGAAATGCTGTTGCCGGGTGATCATGAGACCCAAGGTGTGATCGACGCAAAAGGCTCGGTGTTGGTGTAACCCGTTTTCTTTAAAAGAAAACGTCCCGGAAATTTTTCAAATTTCCGGCGAAGATGAAGAAGGACGAAGACATGGCTGCCCTAAAAATCAAAAAAAGGTGCGACCTCGCATTCCGCCTATAACCTACGGCCCAACTTCTCGGATGTGGTTGAAAAACACACGCTGGCCGTGCTGGTCGAGAACGAGCCCGGCGCGCTGGCGCGGGTGATTGGCCTGTTCTCGGGCCGGGGGTATAACATCGACAGTCTGACTGTGGCCGAGGTGGACCACACCGGGCATCTGTCGCGCATCACCATCGTCACCAGCGGCACGCCGCAGGTGATCGAGCAGATCAAGGCGCAGGTTGGTCGCATCGTGCCGGTGCATGAGGTGCATGACCTCACCGTCGAAGGGCCGAGCGTGGAACGGGAACTGGCGATTTTCAAAGTCGTCGGCAAGGGCGAGCATCGGGTCGAAGCATTGCGGCTGGCGGATATCTTCCGCGCCAATGTGGTCGACAGCACGCTCGAAAGCTTTGTGTTCGAGATCACTGGCGCGCCGGACAAAATTGACGCTTTCGCCGAGTTGATGCGCCCGCTGGGGCTGGCTGATGTCGCCCGCACGGGCGTGGCCGCCCTCGCCCGTGGTGTCTGACACGCGGGGCGTTTAGGCTTTCAGTTGGGCCGCGCGGAATTGGCGCGGTCCGGGCTTGGCGGTAAAGGGAATGATCTGGGCGCCTTGCTGGCGCTTTCCCTCTGTCTCCGACTCTGCCGCCAAAGGGCTATCGTGACGCAGCGCCTCGGGCAGATGCGAAGCCGCTTTCTCCTGAACCAGCCGGGGGTTGTCTGCGATACGCAGCTTGCGATGCACTGAGACGTCGAACTGCACCATATCACCCGTGTCAAACCCCGCCCCCTGCCCGACACGGATCGCCGGCTCTTCGTAATAGGCAAGATCGCCTTGATCTTCGCACCAGAAAACTGCTTTTCCGGCGCTATTATCGCTCCACAGAACTACACCAATCATAGTACACCCCGCTTTCGATGTTTGTTCTCCATTCTGCGACAATCGAAAGGGGTGCAACATAGGTTAAAATGCAACGTCCGCTTGCATTTTGTGTCGGTTCCAGTAGGGTCAGCTACAAATCAGCGTCAGCTTTGACGCGCCTTCGCGTCAGTCTATTAACCATCTGGCCATAACGGCTTTTATTCTAAGGCCGCGACGTAAATCAGAACGAGGCTGCATGTCCGCTCCCAACCGCTCCCCCTCTGAACTTCGTAGCATGTTCGGCGCCAATCTGCGCCAGTTGGCAGCGGATTACCCCTCGATCTCTGACCTTGCCCGGCAGCTTGGCATCAATCGCACGCAGTTCAACCGCTACCTCTCGGGCGAAAGCTTCCCCCGGCCCGATGTGCTGGCCCGGATCTGCCGCTTTTTCGAGATCGACGCGCGGGTGCTGCTGGAGCCCGTGACCGAGATTTCCCTGAACCAAGATCCGATCAACAACAGCTTCCTGCGCGACTTTTTGGGCACCGGGGTTCAGAACGTGCCCGAGGCGGATTTCCCAAGCGGTTTTTACCGTTTCGCGCGGCGGTCTTTTCTGGATCAGGACAGGTTCGTGACCGGCGTGGTTTTTATCACGCGCCATGGCAGCAACACCTTCCTGCGCGGCTATGAGAGCGCGCCATCGCTGCGCGCACAAGAGCTGCCGACCAACCCGATGGCGCGGGAATATCGCGGCATCGTCTCACGGCAAGAGAATGGCGTTTCCATCGTCGTGTCCCGGCGCCGGACGCTGACGGGATCGTTCAACTACCTCAACCGCGTCGCCTCGTTCGAGAACAACTTTTGGGTTGGGTACGTCACCCGCACCGCCCCCGAAAGCGCCGCGGGCACGCGGGTGACCCGGCTGACCTATGAGTATATCGGCAGAGACCCCAAAACCGTGCTGCCCGCCGCGCGGCAGGCGGGGTTCACCGACATCGACGCGCTGATGCCCTACCACCGCCGCCTGCTTCAGCCCGACGCGCCGTTTAACTGAGCCCCGCTAAAGCTGGGGCGGCTGCGCCTGCGGATAGCCCGTCGCCTCATGCCAACCTTGGGCCAATTGCAACAGACGCGCGTCCCTGCCGCGCCTGCCGATCAGTTGCAGCCCCAAGGGCAGACCGCGCGCATCAAAACCCGCGGGGATGTTGACCACCGGCAGGCCGATCAGGCTGGCCGGGACTACCACCTGCATCCAACGGTGATAGGTGTCCAACGGCTGGCCGTCGATCTCAGTCGGGTGCACCTGTTCGACCGCAAAGGGCCAGACCTGCGCCGAGGGCAGCACCAGCACATCGACGTCCTCAAAAAGAGCATCCGCCGCCCGGAACCAATCGGAGCGGATGCTACTGGCGCGTTGGATATCGGTGGCCGAGAACCCCTGCCCCCGCGCGACCTCCCACTGCGCGGCAGGTTTCAGCCCCTCGCGCCGAGCGGGGTCGTCATAGATCGCCCCGAGAGACGCCGCCACGGCAAAGGACCGCAGGGTGATCCAGCTTTCCCACATGGCCTCCGCATCAAAGGGTGCCGCCAAGGGCGTGACCGTATGGCCAAGGTCGGCCAAGCGCTTCAGCGCCGCTTCGCTATGGTCGATGATCCCCGGCGCACAGGGAAAGGCACCGCCCCAGTCGCCCAGCCAGCCGATCCGCTGGGGGGCCAGCGCCGCGTCGATCTGCGGTGCTGCATCGGGGGTGGTGCGGGTCAGCGGTTCGCGCGGATCATAGCCCGTCATCACGTCCAGCAGGGCGGCAAGGTCGCGCGGGCTGCGCGCCATCGGGCCTAAGGTCGAAAGCTGGTGCAGAAACAGATCGCCGTCATTGCCCGAAGGCACCGTGCCCCAGCTGGGCCGCATGCCGTAGACGTTGTTCCACCCCGCCGGATTGCGCAGGGAGCCCATCATGTCGGAGCCATCGGCCACGGCCACCATCCGCGCCGCCAGCGCCGCCGCCGCGCCGCCAGAGGAGCCGCCAGCCGAGCGGCCAAGGTCATAGGGGTTGCAGGTCGCCCCATGCACCGGGTTGAACGTATGGCTGCCAAGGCCGAATTCCGGGGTGTTGGTCTTGCCGAACACAATCGCACCGGCGGCGCGAAGCCGCGCGACCGCCGGGTGATCCCGCGTGGCCGGGGCCGCGCCGAACAGCGGCGAGCCCTGCGAGGTGGGCAGCCCCTCTGCATCCGCCAAATCCTTGATCGCCATGGGAATGCCGTGCAGCCAGCCCTTGCGCGGGGCCGCGTCGGCGGCCTCAGCCTCGGCCAGCAAAGCGTCGCTGTCGCGGAGGGAGACGACGGCATTCACCCTGCCGTTCACCGCCTCGATCCGGGCCAATGTCGCCTGCATCAACTCGACCGCGGAGATCTTTCGCGCGGCCAGTGCCTCAGACAGTTCTGAGGCGTCCCAATTTAGCAATTCCATCATGCCCCCTATTGATCACTGTCATTCCATGAAGGGGACGTCATGGGCTCAGTCGCCCTGCGCCTCGGCCCGGCTTTTGCCCGAGACCGCCAGCGCCAGCGTCGCCCCCATCAGCCCGTCGAGATCGCCGTCGAGCACGCCTTTGGTGTCCGAGGTCTCGTAATTGGTGCGCAGGTCTTTGACCATCTGATAGGGCTGCAGAACGTAGGAGCGGATCTGGTTGCCCCAGCCCGCGTCACCTGCGTTCTCATGCGCCTCGTTCACCAGCGCCGAGCGCTTGTCCAACTCCATCTGATAGAGCCGCGATTTCAGCGCTTTCATGGCGATGTCGCGGTTCTGGTGCTGCGACTTCTCCGAAGAGGTCACGACAATGCCCGTGGGGTGGTGGGTGATCCGCACCGCCGAGTCGGTGGTGTTGACGTGCTGACCGCCCGCGCCGGAGGACCGGTAGGTATCGATGCGAATATCGGAGGGGTTCACCTCGATCTCGATATTGTCGTCGACCACCGGGTAGACCTTCACGGAGGTGAAGGAGGTGTGCCGCTTGGCTGCCGAGTCGAAGGGCGAAATGCGCACCAGACGGTGCACGCCGCTTTCGGACTTCAGCCAGCCATAGGCGTTATGGCCTTCAATCTTATAGGTCGCGGATTTGATGCCAGCCTCGTCACCGGGGCTTTCGGCCTGAAGATCGACCTTATAGCCCTTCTTCTCGGCCCAGCGGACATACATCCGCGCCAGCATGCTGGCCCAATCGCAGCTTTCCGTGCCGCCTGCGCCTGCATTGATCTCAAGGAAGGTGTCGTTGCTGTCGGCCTCACCGTTCAGCAGCGCTTCGAGTTCTTTCTGCGCGGCCTTTTCGGCCAGCGCCTTTAACGCGGCTTCGGCGTCAGAGATGACCTCTTCGTCCTCTTCCATCTCGCCCAGTTCGATCAGTTCGAGATTGTCGGCCAACTCCTGTTTGATGCCCTCATAGGTGTCGATGGCATCGACCAGCGACTGACGCTCGCGCATCAGCTTTTGCGCCGCATCGGGGTTGTCCCAAAGGTTCGGGTCTTCGACGCGGGCGTTGAATTCTTCCAGCCGGTAGGGCGCGGTCTCCACATCCAGTCGCTGGGCCAGCAATTCCAGCGATTTGCTGATCTGGTCCGCGGTATTCTGTGCCTCTGCGCGCATGTGTGCCTGCCTTTGATAAGTAATGCGGCCCCGAAAACCGGAGCCGCACGAGAGATAGACCAGCCCGCCAGCGGCGGCAAGTGGGGGCGGCAAAGCGCAGCTTTGCCCCGCCCCATTCGGCCTGATTAGTAAAGACCGCCGGAGCTCAGCGTGCCAAAGCTCGCCTTGGGGCCGACGGTGGCTTTCTTGCCGGTCGATGTGGTGACCTCACGCGAAGAGGAGCCGCCCAGTTCTTCGACGAGCGGCAGGTCCGCCCCCATCGCAAAGCCGCCATCGAAAGAGATGCCAAAGAGCGGCTCTTCGCCATCGCGGAAACATTCCGACACGACATTGGCGCCGGTGGCGCTGTCGCTCAGCCGCGCGCCGGTGAAACGGTCGATCTTGATAAAGCGGCACTGGTCGGGGACTGCGAAGTCACCGCCGCCGTATTTCTTGATCGCTTGGCTCATGAAGCGTTGGAACACGGGCGCGCAGAGCCGCCCGCCCCCCGCGCCCCGGCCCATCGGGCGCGGGGTGTCGAAACCGATGTAGCAGCCCGCCACCACGTTGGAGGAAAAGCCCACGAACCACGCGTCTTTCTCATCGTTGGTGGTGCCTGTCTTGCCCGCGATCGGCACCGGCAGGTTCACCGCATTGCGCGCCGTGCCACGCTCAACCACGCCCCGCATCATGGAGGTCAGCTGATAGGCGGTCACCGGGTCCATCACCCGCTCGCGGTTGGAAATGATCCGCGGCGCCTCGCCGGGGGCGAGGTTGATCTGCTCACAGTCGTAGCATTTGCGCTCATCATGTTTGTAGACGGTGCGGCCATAACGGTCTTGCACCCGGTCGACCAAAGTGGGCTGCACCCGCTCACCGCCATTGGCGAACATCGCATAGGCCGAAACCATTTGATACAGCGTGGTTTCCTGACTGCCGAGCGCGTTTGACAGCAAGGGCGCAAGGTCGTCGTAAACCCCGAAACGCTCCGCATAGCTGCCGACCACATCCATGCCGACTTCCTGAGCCAGACGGATGGTCATCAGGTTGCGCGACTGTTCGATCCCGGTGCGCAAAGGCGTCGGCCCGTAAAACTTATGGGACGCGTTCTGCGGGCGCCAAACGCCCTGCGGCGTGTTGATCTCAATCGGGGCGTCGACCACGATGGTCGCGGGGCTATAGCCGCTGTCGAGCGCGGAGGCATAGACAAAGGGCTTGAAGCTCGACCCCGGCTGGCGCTTGGCCTGTGTGGCCCGGTTGAACACGCTCGCCTGATAGGAAAAGCCGCCCTGCATCGCGATCACGCGGCCCGTGTGCACGTCCATCGCGACGAAACCGCCCTGCACTTCCGGCACCTGCCGCAATGTCCAGCGGATGAAAGAGCCGTCGCTGTCCGATGTCATGCGACGGACCAAGACGACCTCACCCACCTCAAGCAGGTCGCCCGCCACCTGAGCCTTGCGCCCGAGGGATCCGTCGTCCAGCCGCTTGCGCGCCCATTGCACGTCTTTGGCCGGGATCCAGTGGCCGTCTTCGTCATCCTCGACGCCTTCGATCCCGATGCGGGCGTCATTGCTGCCGACTTCAAGCACCACCGCCGGATACCACTGGTTCTCCAGATCGATGTCACGCGGCACCCGCAAGTCCGCCAGCGCGGCGCGCCATTCCTCTTCACTGTCCAGTTGATCGGCGGGGATCTCAAAACGCGTCCCGCGCCAGATGCCCCGCCCGCGGTCATATTGCTCCAGCTGACGGCGCAGGGCGTTGGCGGCGATAGGCTGCATCTCGTTGTCGATGGTCGCGCGCACGGTCAGACCACCGGTAAAGAACTCCCCCTCGCCGAAATCTTCGCTCAACTGGCGGCGAATTTCGTCGGTGAAGTAATCCCGCGGCGGCAGTTCGGCCTTGAAGCTTTCGAAATCGCCGTTCTGGACCGAGCGCAGCGGCTGCGCCACTTCGGTTTCATAGACCGCTTCCGAGATATAGCCGTTCTCTTTCATCTCCCGCAGCACGAAGTTCCGCCGCGCCAGCAGCCGGTCCTTGCGACGCACCGGGTGGTAATCCGAGGGCGCCTTGGGCAGCGAGGCGAGGAAGGCCGCCTCATGCGGGGCCAGCTCGCTCAGCGTCTTGTTGAAATACGTCTGGCTCGCCGCAGCCACGCCATAGGAGTTCTGGCCGAGGAAAATCTCGTTCAGATAGAGCTCGAGGATTTTCTCTTTGCTCAAGGTCTCCTCAAGGCGCGAGGCAAGGATGATCTCCTTGATCTTACGCTCGGCCCGGCGGTCGCCCGACAACAGGAAGTTCTTCATCACCTGCTGGGTGATCGTCGAGGCCCCGCGCACGTCGCGCCCGCGCGATTTGACCGCATCCACCGCCGCCGCACCGATGCCGCGCAGGTCATAGCCCTCATGGGTGTAGAAGTTCTTGTCCTCTGCCGAGATGAAGGCCTGTTTCACCAGATCCGGAATGGTATTGGCCGGGGCGAAAAGGCGGCGTTCCTTGGCGAATTCGTCGATCAAACGGCCTTGGCCCGAGTAAATCCGGCTGATCGTTGGCGGCGTGTATTGCGCCAGCGACTCGTGGCTGGGCAAATCCCGGCCATACATCCAGAACACCGCCCCGATGGTCAACGCCACCATGCCGACGCTCAGGGTCAGGGTGGTAAAGATCCCCCCGAAAAAGGACAGAACAAATCGAAACACGCGCGCGGACCACCATTGGCTAAGGACAGTTCCGAGCCTATACAGGATGCGCTGGCGCGGGTCAAAACACATGGCCGCCAGCGGGGGCGAATCTTCGCCCATCGCGAAAGCAGCCACATCTTTTTATTTTACTTTCTGATCAATGACTTGAGCGCCGCATCCTGATCACGCCACGTCACGATCGCATCCGCCATCGCGCTCACCATCGATGCCCGCCACACCGGATCACGCAGATTGGTCAGATCGCGCTTGGAACTCAGGAACCCCACTTCGACCAAAACTGAAGGAATATCGGCGGACTTCAAGACCGAGAAACCCGCCCGCCGCAGGGGCCGGCTGTTCAACGGCCCGCCCGCTGCGCCCATGCCATCGACCAGAATCTCGGCCAGCGCATCCGAGCGCGGCTCGGTCTCTTGCCGGGCAAGATCCAGCAGGATGCCCGCCACCTGATCATCCGAGCCGGTCAAATCCGCCCCCGCGATGATGTCAGACCGGTCATGCCGCGCCGCGAGATGTTCGGTCGCCACATCGCTGGCATCGTCGGAAAGGGTATAGACCGTCGCCCCGCTGGCCCCGCCCTGCGACAGGCTGTCGGCATGGAGCGAGATGAAAAGATCCGCTTCGGCCTGATGGGCGATGGCGACCCGGTGCTCTAAGGCGACGAAAATATCCTCATCCCGGGTCAGCAAGACATCCACGCCCTTGCGCCGCAGCGCATCGCGCAGGTCGCGGGCGAAGTTGAGCATCAGGTCTTTCTCGTCCAACCCCTCGCGCTGCGCACCGGGGTCAATGCCGCCGTGGCCGGGGTCCAGAACGACGGTGAAACTGTCCTTGTCTGCCGCCTCAGGTTTCGGCGGCGCGGTGAGCGCGGTGGTCCAATCAGGGTCCACCGGCGCGCCTGCGGCCTTGGCAAAGGTCGCAGGTTCAACCGTCTCCAAGGTAATCTCAAGCCGCGCCTTGGCGCTGCTTGCATCCACAGGCATGCCAATCTCAGCTGGAACCATCGGCTCGGCCAGATCCGCCACCAGACGCGACCAACCGGGTTGAAACGCACCAAACCGGAGAGCCGAGATACGGCCCGGTTTTACCAACAGATCCCCCCGGGCGACATTCGACCAATCCGCCTCGCGGAAATCGACGATCAGGCGGGCGGGATCATCCAGCAGAAAAACCCGGAAAGGCACGCCCTGGCTCAGCGCCACGGTCAAATCGGTCTTGCCGAACCAGCGATCACTCACCGCGCTCTCAACCGGATCGACCCGTGCCAGCGCCGTCAACTCCTGCGCCGCGACGGTGACCGGCCCCGCACAGGCCAACAAGACTGCCAGTCCCCTAAAGATTGCCCGCATGATCGATCACCCTGCCCGTTTTCGCCCTTCTATCACCTGCCGCGCGGCCAAACCAGCGCTCAGCGCGCCGCCATGAAGGCTTTGAGCCGGGCGATGCCCTCCTCCATATCCGCCGTGCTGCGCGCATAGGAAAAGCGCAGCGTCTTATGCCCCCGCGCCGGGTCGAAATCGAGCCCGGGGGTCACGGCGACGCCAGCCTTCTCCAGAATTTCCGCCGCAAAGGCGCGGCTGTCATCGGTAAAGCGCGAAACATCGGCATAGACGTAAAACGCCCCATCGGGCGGCGCGATGTCGGTAAACCCCGCCTCTTGCAAACCGGTGATCATCAGGTCGCGATTGCGGCGGTAGGCCGCGAGATTGGCCTGCAATTCGTCGTCACAGTCCATCGCCGCCAGCGCGGCGATCTGGCTGGCATGGGGCGCGCAGATGAACATGTTCTGCGCGATCCGCTCGACCACGCGCACCTGATCCTCGGGCACCACCATCCAACCCACGCGCCAGCCGGTCATCGAGAAATACTTCGAGAAGGAGTTGATCACATAGCAGTCATCGGTGACCTCCAGCGCGGTTACGGCCTTCTTGTCATATTCGATGCCGTGATAAATCTCATCCGAAATGAAGGACATGTCATTGGCCGCACAAGCCTCCGTCAGCGCCGTCAAGGCGGGTCGGTCGAGCATCGTGCCCGAAGGATTGGCAGGGGAGGCCACGAGCAAACCGCGCAGGTCTTGCCCTGCGAAATCCGCCGCGACTGGCTGATATCTGTTCTCCGGCGCGGCGGGCAGATCGACGGGCTGCATCCCCAAGGCGCGCAGGATCTGACGGTAGCTGGGATAGCCCGGCGCCCCGATGCCCACCCGATCCCCGGAATCGAAGAGCGCAGTAAAAGCCAGCAAAAACCCGCCCGAGGATCCGGGGGTAATCACCACCCGCGCCGGATCGAGATCGACGTTATACCATTCGCCATACATCTGCGCGATCCGCGCGCGCAAAGCAGGCAGGCCAAGCGCCACGGTATAGCCCAAAGCCCCCTCACTCATCGCCTTGGTCAGCGCCTGAGCCGCCCCCTTCGGCGCGCCTGTGCCGGGCTGGCCAACTTCCATATGAATGATGTGACGGCCCGCCTCCTCGGCGGCGCTGGCGGCCTGCATCACGTCCATCACGATAAAGGGATCAACGGCGGACCTGGTTGAATTGCGCATGGGCTTGCTCCTACTGTCGGCATGTGCTTTCACCGCGCCTGATGCCGGGCGTCAACCCTTGGCCCCTATTTCGCAGCTTTACCGAAAGGACCGCCCATGTTCGCCCGCCTCCTCGCCCCCGCCCTTGCCAGCGCAGTCACCCTTGCCGCTCCCGCCGGGGCGATGGACCTGACCGAGCTTACGGACGCCGAACGCGCGCAGTTCCGGGCCGAGGTCCGCGCCTATCTGATGGAAAACCCCGAAGTCATCCTGCAAGCGGTGGAGCAGATGCAAAACCGTCAGGCCCAAGCGCAGATGCAGGCGGATTTCGATCTGGTCTCGGCCAATGCCGATGAGATTTTCGACGATGGCTACTCTTGGGTCGGCGGCAACCCGGAGGGGGACATCACGCTGGTCGAATTCCTCGACTACCGCTGCGGCTACTGCAAACGCGCCCATGGCGAAGTGGCCAAACTGCTGGAAACGGACGGCAACATCAAACTGATCGTCAAAGAGTTCCCGATCCTTGGCGAGCAATCGCTGCTGGCCTCGCGCTTTGCCGTGGCGACCAAACAGGTCGCGGGCGATGACGCTTACAAACAACTGAACGATGCGCTGATGGCCTTCAACGGAGCGGTCACCCTCCCCGCCCTGCGCCGCTTGGGCGAAAGCTTCGATCTGGATGTCGCAGCGATCGAGGCCGAGATGGACAGCGACGCGGTCACGCAAGAGATCGCCCAAACCCGCGCGCTGGCCCAAAAGCTGCAAATCACCGGCACCCCCACCTTCGTCATGCAAGACGAAATGCTGCGCGGCTACCTGCCCTATGATCAAATGATGGCACTGGTGGAAGAAAAGCGCGGCTAAAAATGCGCGCCCCGGCAGTCTTGGCCGCGCTCGCGCTGGCCCAGCCCGCCGGGGCCGATGAACCGACCGCGCGTGATGCGTTTGAAACCGAACTCCGCGCCGCGATCGTCGCCAATGGCGATGTCATCGCCAAAGCGCTGGCCGGCCCAACGCAGATGCAACGGCATATCCAAAACGACCTGTCTCTGCTCGAACAGCTCGCTCCTGACCTTCTGGCAGGCCACCCCATCGCGCTTTCCACCGCAGTAGACTGCGAGACCTGCGCTGCCGCCGCCAAAGAATTGACCGCAATCACAAAGCGTTACGACATCACCTTCATCCAACACGATCTCAGCCACCCCCAGCCCGCCCGCTGGCCGCCGCCCTAGGGCTCACCGACGCCCCCTTCTACGTGCTGCCCGAAATGATCCTCAACGGCCACATGCCCCCCATCGTCCTCGAAAAACATCTCACCCCAAACAAGGTGAAGACGCCCCCCCCCAACCCACTGATTAATAAAAACTTCCTCCAAAAGACAAAGCGCGCCAACCTCCCGGCTCACGCGCTTCCCCCTCATCTTCATCCTTTTAAAAATACCTCTGCGCAGCCTCTCAACCAACGCAGCCCAAGCGGACCAGCCCCCAACCTACTCAGCCGCCTTCACCGCCTCAGCCTCAATCTGCGCCGCGCGTTCCTCAACCTGCTCGACAATATGATCAATCATACCTTCATTGCCGAGCTTATGGCTTTGTTTGCCCGCCAGATAGACCATGCCAGACCCGGCCCCGCCACCGGTAAAGCCCACATCGGTCATCAGCGCCTCGCCGGGGCCGTTCACCACGCAGCCGATGATCGACAGGCTCATCGGCGTCTTGATATGCTCCAGCCGTTTCTCCAAGGTCTCAACGGTTTTGATCACGTCGAACCCCTGCCGTGCGCAGGAGGGGCAGGAGATGATGTTCACCCCACGGTGCCGCAGCCCGAGGGATTTGAGAATCTCATAACCGACCTTCACCTCTTCCACCGGATCGGCGGAGAGGGAAACGCGGATCGTATCACCGATACCGCTCCACAAAAGGTTGCCCAGACCGATGGCCGATTTGATCGTGCCCGACATCAGCCCGCCCGCCTCGGTGATGCCAAGGTGGATGGGCGCGTCGGTGGCATCGGCGAGCTGTTGGTAGGCCGCCGCGGCCATGAAGACGTCCGAGGCTTTGCAGGAAATCTTGAACTCGTGGAAATCGTTGTCTTGCAGGATTTTGATGTGATCCAGCCCGCTTTCGACCATCGCATCGGGGCATGGCTCGCCGTATTTCTCCAGCAAATGCCGCTCCAGCGAGCCCGCGTTCACGCCGATGCGGATTGAGCAATTGTGGTCCCGGGCGGCTTTGATGACCTCGCGCACCCGCTTTTCATCGCCGATGTTGCCCGGGTTGATGCGCAGACAAGCGGCACCGGCCTCGGCGGCTTCAATCCCGCGCTTGTAGTGAAAGTGGATGTCCGCAACGATGGGCACCGATACTTCGGGAACGATCTCACGCAGGGCTTTGGAGGAGTCCTCATCCGGGACCGAGACGCGCACGATATCGGCGCCCGCGTCGGCGGCGGCTTGGACCTGTGCGATGGTGGCGGCGACATCGGTGGTCAGCGTATTCGTCATGGTCTGCACGGTGATCGGCGCATCACCGCCCACCGGCACATTGCCCACCATGATCTGCCGGGACTTGCGACGCGGAATATCGCGCCAAGGGCGAATGGAATGAAGCGACATGAAGACACCTTTCGCGGGATCAGGGGCTATGGCCCCTACCTATTCAGCCGGGGCCTCATGTGCAATGGGAAGCGGCGGCCCGCGGGTTTAGCTGCCCTGACAGGGCATCGCCGCCAGAGCGGAGGGGTCGAGCGAGTCTTCGAGATCGGCAAACATCCGGCTGAGCGATTGCTCCGCCGTCGGATCGACCGGCTCATAAAGCTCGGCCAGCGCCTGCGCGTGGAGCGGCACGTTGGAGGTCACCGCCCCACGCGGCCCCACGGGGCCGAAACAGCCATCCGCCATGGCGAAATAAAGCGCACCGGATTCGCCCGTCCGAAGGGAGGGCGGCTCTTCGGTAACGGGGACATCCCATGTGTCGCCCTTGTTCATCACGCCTTCGAAAATCACTGTACCGTCAGCCGCCCGCACCCGCACCCATGAGGGGTAAGCGGCGACCATGCGCACTTTCTCTCCCAAAGGCTCCACAACCTGTGGTTTGGGCAAGTCCGTATCGGCATTGGCGAGCATCACCGCCTCGTCGATGGCGCTGGTGATGCTGTCATCACCCTCCGCCGCCTCGGCGACCACGGTGCCTTGCGCGGCGGTATCGGGGCGGTCCGGCGTCGGGAAATTGCTGACAGAGCGCGGGTCGATGGAAGCAATCGGCGCGTCACGCGCCACCAGCACCGGCACGTCAAGCGCTTGTGGGCGATAAAGCCGGTCCAGCGCCTCGGCCCGGGGGCTTTCCACGCTTTTCGGCGCGGCGGAATCGTCTTCTGCGTCAGGCGCGCTGGCCAGCGCCCCATCCAGCGGATCGAGATCGGAAAGCACGATCGGGGTCTGATCCACCGGGGCCACCTGCACGCGCTGCACCTCTTTCAGCACGGTCCAGCCGCCAAAACCAATGGCCGAGATCAACGCGATCAGCACCAGCGAAGAGCCAACCGCCCCCGGCTCAATCCGGCTGAGCAACCCGTCTCCCGTGGGCACGAAGGGCGTGTTGGGCCGGGCGAAAAGATCGTCTTCCTTCGGGGACTTGCGGCGTTCCTCAAAGCTCGGCTTTTTGACGACGGAGGCTTCGGCGGACATGCCATGGGCCACGGCGAAACCGGATTCCTTGCAGAAGGCGGCAAAGGCCTGATCGGGGTCCATATTGAGGTAGCGCGCGTAGGAGCGCACATAGCCCGCGATGAAGCCGGGGGTGTCAAATGCGCCGGGATCACAGTTTTCGATAGCGGCGATATAGGAGGCTTTGATGCGCAATTCGCGCTGCACGTCGAGCAGGGATTTACCAAGCGTGGCCCGTTCGCCGCGCATGACATCCCCCAACCGCAATTCGAATGCATCGAACCCTTTGGGTTCGACTGTTTCGTCCTCAGCGGTTCTGGAGGCCCATCGCCCGATCATCAATATGCCCTGTCCCTGTTAGCCTGTAGCTTTGATCCAAACACGCCCCAACGATTCGGATGTAGCCTTTTCTTGACAAAAGGCTACCACAAGACAACGGAAAACACGAATAGCGCTGCGTTAGCCCGCAGCTTCGGCACGATTCAGCGCACAATGCGACCAAAGCACGTCCATCCCCCGGACAAGCGCGTCCATCTCTTTGGGCCCATGGACTGGCGAAGGCGTGAAGCGCAACCGCTCCGTGCCGCGCGGCACGGTGGGGAAGTTGATGGGCTGAACATAGATGCCGTGATCTTCGAGCAGCATGTCCGACAGAAGCTTGGTGTGCACCGGGTTGCCCACCATGACGGGCACGATGTGGCTGCCATGATCGATGATCGGCAGGCCCAGCCCCTTCAGCCGCAGCTTCAACGCCTTGGCCTGCTGCTGGTGTTTCTCTCGCAGCTCGGGCGCGCGTTTGAGATAGGCGACCGAGGCCGCAGCCCCGGCAGCCACGGCAGGCGGCAGCGAGGTGGTAAAGATGAACCCCGGCGCATAGGAGCGGATCGCGTCGCACATCTTGGCCGAGGCGGCGATATAGCCGCCCATCACGCCGTAGGCTTTGGCCAGCGTGCCGTTGATGATGTCGAGCCGGTGCATCAGCCGGTCACGCTCGGCGACCCCTGCCCCGCGCGGGCCGTACATGCCAACCGCGTGCACCTCGTCGATATAGGTGAGCGCGCCGAATTCATCCGCCAGATCGCAGATCTCTTCGATGGGGCCGAAATCGCCGTCCATCGAATAGATCGATTCAAAGGCGATCAGCTTGGGCGCGGCAGGGTCATCCGCTTCCATCAATTCGCGCAGATGGGCGACATCGTTGTGGCGGAAAATACGCTTGGCCCCGCCATTGCGGCGCACGCCTTCGATCATGGAGGCATGGTTCAGCGCGTCGGAATAGATGATCAGCCCCGGAAACAGCTTGGGCAGGGTCGAGAGCGTGGCATCATTGGCGATATAGGCCGAGGTGAACAGCAGCGCCGCTTCCTTGCCATGCAAATCGGCCAGTTCGGCCTCTAGCTGCTTGTGATAGACCGTCGTGCCCGAGATGTTGCGCGTCCCGCCAGAGCCTGCGCCAGTGGCGCGCAGCGCTTCTTCCATGGCTTCGATCACCACGGGGTTCTGCCCCATGCCCAGATAGTCGTTGCCGCACCAAACGGTGATATCCTGCTGCGACCCGTCGGGTTTGGTCCAGACGGCATGGGGGAACTGACCATTGCGACGCTCGATGTCGATGAAGGTCCGGTAGCGTCCTTCGTCATGCAGGCGCGCAATCGCCGCGTCGAGCTTCTCGTTATAGTCCATGCGCGTCTCCATCTTTTGGCGCGAACAGGAGGAGGCCCCTCCATATTCAGCTTTTAGAATGATTACAGATCCAAAGCCGAAGCTTCAATCTCTTATCCCGGCCCCTTTGCGGGGCGAACTGTCGCAGGCGCTGCGCGTTCTACGCTCGATTTAAGATTGTTCGCTTGTATTGCCAGCCGCTTTCATGTTTCCAAAGGACCAACCCAGAAAGGGCAGTTTGTTTTGCGCGCCAATCCACATCCCCAGCAGGACCAGCGCCTGCGGACGCTGTATAATTACGAGATTCTCGACACCCCGCGCGAGGAGGAGTTCGACGAGATCGTCGAGCTTGCGGCTGAGATCTGTGACGCGCCGATTTCAGTGATCAACCTGATCGACAAGGACCGCCAGTGGTTCAAGGCCGAAGTGGGTCTGGGTGCGCGAGAGACGCCGCTCGAAACCTCGCTCTGCTCTCATGCGATTCTGGAAGAGCTCTTTGTCGAAATTCCCGACACGCTGAAAGACCCGCGCATGGCCGACAACCCGCTCTGCACCGCAGGCGACGGGCTGCGGTTTTATGCAGGTGCCCTGCTGATTGCGTCCAACGGGCTGCCGCTTGGCACGCTGTGCATCCTCGACACCAAACCCCGCAGGCTGACCGCGCTGCAACGTAAGGCGATCTCTGTCTTATCCCGTCAGGTGATGAAACAGCTCGACCTGCGCCTTTCCCTGCGCAGCCAAGCCGTTCTGATGAGCGAGGCCGACCACCGGGTCAAAAATTCGCTCCAGACACTGTCGGCCATGGTTCGGCTGCACACCCGGCAATTGGAGGACACGACCACGGTCAATGTGCTGAACGGCATTCAGCGCCGGGTCAACGCCATGGCAACCCTGCATGGGGAGCTGCAAACCGGACAGGGGCGCGATGAGGTCGATGCGGGCAAATACCTCGACAGGGTCCTGGAGCTTTTGCAGGAAACCGCACCGGGGCATGTCAAAATCAGCTACCGGTCGGACCCTGTGACCCTACGATCCAGCACGGCTTCGTCCTTGGGGCTGATCATTAGCGAGTTTGCCGCCAATTCCATCAAACACGCCTTCCCGGATGGCACGCCCGGCCATATCGAAATCGACCTCAGCCTGCGGGACGGGCATTTCCACCTTGAGTGCAAAGACGATGGCATCGGGGCCGCGAACGAGGGCAAAGGGCGGGCCGACAGCATTGGGCAGACCTTGATGGCGGCGGCGGCGTCGCAGTTGAATGCGCAGGTCGACAGCCAGCTTACCCCCGAGGGCAGCCGCCTCTCGCTTACCTTCTGAACGCTGGACCTGCGGCCACTGGACACGCCCTCCCCGCCTGATACCTTCGCGCCAAATTCACAAGCGCAAGGAATTATACCCATGTCCCTCGACGATGTTCTCGCCCGGATCGACAACGATCTGCCCGCCGCCACCGACCGTCTGTTGGACCTGCTGCGCATCCCGTCAATCTCGACCGATCCGGCCTATAAGGCCGATTGCGACCGCGCCGCCGATTGGCTGGTGGCCGACCTTACATCCATGGGCGTCGACGCCGAAAAACGCGCCACACCGGGGCATCCGATGGTCGTGGGCCATGTGGGCGAAGGCAAGCCGCATCTGCTGTTCTATGGCCACTATGACGTGCAGCCGGTCGACCCGCTGAACCTTTGGGACCGCGATCCCTTCGATCCGGCGGTTGAGGAGACGGAGAAGGGCCGCGTGATCCGGGGCCGCGGGGCCGCCGACGACAAGGGCCAGTTGATGACCATCATCGAAGCCCTGCGCGCGTGGAAAGAGGTGAAAGGCGATTGGCCCTGCCGCATCACCTTCTTCCTCGAAGGCGAAGAGGAATCCGGCTCCCCCTCCCTCGTCCCATTTATGGAGGAGAACGCGGAGGAATTGAAAGCCGATGTGGCGATGATCTGCGACACCGGGCTGTTCGAAAGCAAGACCCCCGCCATCGTCACCATGCTGCGTGGGCTTTTGGGCGAAGAGCTGACCGTCACTGCGCCGTCGAAAGACCTGCATTCGGGCATGTATGGCGGCATTTCGATGAACCCGATCCGCGCGCTAAGCAAGGTGATCGCCGCGCTGCATGACGACGAAGGCCGCATCACCATCCCCGACTTCTATGACGGCGTGCCGGACCTGCCCGAGGATCTGGAAGCGCAGTGGCAGGGCCTCGCCTTTGACCATAGCGCCTTCCTCGGCGACGTGGGTCTCAGCAAACCGGCGGGCGAGCAGGACCGCACCCCGCTTGAGATGATCTGGTCGCGCCCGACTTGTGAGGTCAACGGCATCTGGGGCGGCTATACCGGCGATGGCTTTAAAACGGTGCTGCCCTCCGAGGCGCATGCCAAGATCAGCTTCCGCCTCGTCGGCACGCAGGACCCGCTCGCCATCCGTGAGAACTTCCGCAAGATGGTGGCTGAGATGCTGCCCGAAGACTGCACGGTCGAATTCTCAGGCCACGGCGCCAGCCAAGCCTCGGGGGTGGACATTGGCCATGCGATGTTCGAACCCGCCCGCCAAGCGCTGAGCGACGAATGGCAGGTGCCTGCGGCCTATATCGGCTGTGGTGGCTCGATTCCGATTGCCGGGCATTTTCAGAAGATTCTCGGGACCGAGCCGATGCTGATCGGTTTCGGCAAGGATGACGATCAAATCCACTCCCCGAACGAGAAATACGACATGGAGAGTTTTCACAAAGGCATCCGCTCCTGGGCGCGCATCATTGATGCGCTGACCTGAGCAGATTGGCGATCGGGCCTGCCCGGTCGCCACCTATTCCATTGGTTGAGCCTCAAGAGGCAGGGCTGAATAAGCCTGCGCGAACTAGGGCTTAGCGCCTGCACGTTACGAAATAGAGGGGGAAAGTGGCGCGGTTGACGGGGCTCGAACCCGCGACCCCCGGCGTGACAGGCCGGTACTCTAACCAACTGAGCTACAACCGCGCGATGTGGGCGGAATAGGCCACGGGGCGCGGGGCGTCAAGCGCATTCGCGCGAGAAAATGCGCTTTCTCAAAAGAAGTTTTTGCGCGGCATTTTAAGGGGATTGGAAATGAAAAAAGGGACCTCAGAGAGGTCCCCTTTTCAGGCAGCGGTGGCGCGGTTGACGGGGCTCGAACCCGCGACCCCCGGCGTGACAGGCCGGTACTCTAACCAACTGAGCTACAACCGCCCGCTGCACTCTCCAGGTCGCCCCGGAGCGTTTGCGTGTTCTATGGTGAGGGCGCGCCGCCGTCAAGCGCGGTTTGCGCGAAAATGTGAGATTTTTGTAAGTTGTTCTGGGGGCGCTTGATGGGCTGGGTTTGAGGCCGAAAATCGGGTGGTTTTCCCGGAGGGATCGGGCCGCTTCTACTTGGCCGCCCCATGGTCGGGACTGACGAAGGCCGCAGTCTGGAATACTGTGACGCTGCGTGGGAAATCCGGGAGATGGCCCAATATCAATCTCTAAACGGGACGGTCGCGACAGCCTCGAACTCCCGACCCAGACTGACCGCGCAGCGGACGGGCGTCGGTCGGGCTCACCACTGGGGCAGCCGGTTGATCCAAATAAATAGGTTGGAGGGATGGTGGGTCGTGAGAGGCTCGAACTCCCGACATCTTCGGTGTAAACGAAGCGCTCTACCAACTGAGCTAACGACCCGACTTGGACCTGATAGCCCAAGGTGGGGGCGGGCTTCAAGCCTATAATGTCAGCCTTTCTTGCTGGCCGTTCTTAAGACGGAAAACCACCCCCTGCCCGCCTTGCATCTCCCGCAGCGCGGCGGGCGTGCGACCCAGTAAAATAAGGCGCAACATGCGCGATGTGATGCCGTGGGTGATCAGCACATGGGGGCCGGTCAGGCCGTCCAGAAAGCGCTGGCAGCGCTTGTGCAGCGCCGCGAATCCCTCGCCCTCGGGGGCGTGTTCGTAAAGATCGTAGGAATCACGCGCGGCGGGGGTTTGGCGCAGCAACGTCTCGCGCGACATTCCGGCCCAAGCGCCGATGCCGATCTCCCCCAAACGGGGATCAGGCGCAGCCTTTAGCCCCGTCCCCGCCAGCGCGATTTCGGCTGTGACCACCGCTCGCCCCTGCGGGCTGCTGAGCGCCGAGAACCCCGTCAGATCGCAGCGTTTCAGAATCGCATTCTGCGCCGCGGCCTGTTCCCGCCCCCGCTCGGTCAGCGGGGAATCGAAATGCCCTTGGAGCCGATTGGCGAGGTTCCACTCCGTCTCCCCATGGCGCAGGATATAGAGCGTCGGGTAACGACTCATGCGGGGGCTTCCAAGATGCGCTCGCTTCCGTTCTCCAACAGATAGACGCAGCCTTGCCGGTTGCTGAGCCGACCGGCCTCTGCCGGAGCGACGCCGCAGACCTCTGCCCGAAGCACCTGCCCCCAGAGCCTGTGGGCGACCAGCACCGTGGGCGCGATCAAACTGTCGAGCACCGCCCGAATCCGCGCGCGAAAGGCCGCCAGCCCCTCCCCGCCCGGCGCGGCGGCGTAGATCTCCAAGGGGGCCGGGTCGCGGGCCGCGAGGTCGGGGTACGCGGCGAATATCTCATCCCGGGTTGCCCCCTGCCAATCGCCCGCGTGTATCTCCATCAATCGCGCATCCGTCTGGAAAGCGGCCCCATTCAACGCAGTCCGCGCCGTCTGTTGCGCCCGGCCAAGCGGAGAGACGAGGATATCCGGCTTTTGTGCAAGGATCGAGGGCATGATCTGCGCTTGCCGCTCGGCCTCGGCGATGCCCTGATCGGTCAGCGGTGAATCGAGATGCCCTTGCAGACGAAACGCGCGATTCCACTCGGTCTGCCCGTGGCGTAGGAACCAGATTTTAGGATGTGCCGACATGTTCTCTCCGCCCGTGGTGCCCGTGGTATGGGCCGATGGGGATAAGGATCACTCCGACGCAGAGAAGGCAAGCCATGGGACATGAGCGCAGGCTCGAGGCAGCCAACTCATCTAACGCGAATTAGGGGAAAATGGTGGGTGATAAGAGATTTGAACTCCTGACATCTTCGATGTGAACGAAGCGCTCTACCACTGAGCTAATCACCCTTGCGGGGCGAAGTAGCCAATTGCGGCGCGGCTTGCAAGAGGGTTCGGCGCAAAAACTGTCGCGAGATGCGGCGGGCCCTGCCCCACAGTGGATACGAAAAACGCGCGCCCCGGAAGGCGCGCGTTCATGACATTTTGACAGGCTGCTCGCCTTAATGCGTGGTCGTGGCGTCCACGCCTGCGGCACGGGCCTTCATCGCGGCGGCTTCGGCGGCCTCTTGGGCGGCTTCGTCCCAATCGATCGCCTTCGGCTTGCTCACCAGCGCATGCTCCAAGACTTCCGAGACATGGCCCACCGGGATGATGGTCAGCCCCTCTTTGACGTTGTCGGGGATGTCCGGCAGGTCCTTCTCGTTCTCCTTGGGGATCAGCACCGTGGTGATGCCGCCGCGCAGGGCCGCGAGAAGTTTCTCCTTCAATCCGCCGATCGGCATGGCGTTACCGCGCAAGCTGACCTCGCCGGTCATGGCGATGTCACGCCGCACCGGGATCTGCGTCAGCACCGAGACGATCGAGGTCACCATCGCCAGACCGGCCGAGGGGCCGTCCTTTGGCGTAGCG
Organism: Sulfitobacter sp. 15WGC; assembly: GCF_005068605.1. Classification (NCBI taxonomy): domain Bacteria; kingdom Pseudomonadati; phylum Pseudomonadota; class Alphaproteobacteria; order Rhodobacterales; family Roseobacteraceae; genus Sulfitobacter; species Sulfitobacter sp. 15WGC. Next base: position 42,096 of record NZ_SZNL01000002.1, read on the forward strand.
CCGTCCGGCACGTGCACGTGGATGTCCAACGTGTCGAACTTCGGCGGTTTGATCCCGATCTGCGGAGAGATCGACCGGACGTAGGAACTCGCCGCGTCGATGCTTTCCTTCATCACGTCGCCGAGCTTGCCGGTGGTCTTCATCCGGCCCTTGCCCGGCAGGCGCAGCGCTTCGATGCTCAGAAGCTCACCGCCGACGGAGGTATAGGCCAGCCCGGTCACAACGCCGATCTGGTCCTTCTCCTCGGCCAAGCCGAAGCGGTGCTTGCGCACGCCGAGGAACTCTTCGAGGTTGTCGCCAGTGACAGTGACGCTCTCAGCCTCCTTCTTGACGATCTTGGTCAGCGACTTACGCGCCACCTTAGCGATCTCACGCTCAAGATTCCGCACGCCGGCCTCGCGGGTGTAGTAGCGGATCATGCCGGTGAGGGCCGAATCCTCGATCTCGAACTCGTTCTTCTTCAGTCCGTGGTTCTTGATCTGCTTCTGCACCAGATGCTGCTTGGCGATCTCGCGCTTTTCGTCCTCGGTGTAGCCCGAGAGCGGAATGATCTCCATCCGGTCCAGAAGCGGCCCGGGCATGTTGTAGCTGTTCGAGGTGGTCAGGAACATCACGTTCGACAGGTCGTATTCCACTTCGAGATAGTGGTCCACGAAGGTGCCGTTCTGTTCCGGGTCGAGCACTTCGAGCATGGCCGAAGCCGGGTCGCCGCGGAAGTCCTGACCCATCTTGTCGATTTCATCGAGCAGGATAAGCGGGTTCGTGGTCTTGGCCTTCTTCAGCGCCTGGATGATCTTGCCGGGCATGGAGCCGATGTAGGTCCGACGGTGGCCGCGGATCTCGGATTCGTCGCGCACGCCGCCGAGCGAGATGCGGATGAACTCGCGCCCCGTAGCCTTGGCGACCGATTTGCCAAGTGAGGTCTTGCCGACGCCCGGAGGGCCGACGAGGCACATGATCGGGCCTTTCATCTTGGTCGAGCGTTGCTGCACGGCGAGATACTCGACGATGCGTTCCTTGACCTTTTCGAGGCCATAGTGATCGTCATCCAGCACCTTTTGCGCGCGGCCCAAGTCTTTCTTCACGCGGGATTTCACGCCCCACGGGATCGACAGCATCCAGTCGAGGTAGTTGCGCACCACGGTGGCTTCGGCCGACATGGGCGACATGTTCTTGAGCTTCTTCAGCTCGGCCTCGGCCTTTTCGCGGGCTTCCTTGCTCAACTTGGTTTCGGCGATCTTGGCTTCGAGCTCGGCAACCTCGTTCTTGCCGTCTTCGCCGTCGCCCAACTCCTGCTGGATCGCCTTCATCTGTTCGTTCAAATAGTATTCGCGCTGCGTCCGCTCCATCTGGGACTTCACGCGGGTCTTGATCTTCTTCTCGACCTGCAGCACGGACATCTCGCCCTGCATCAGGCCGTAAACCTTCTCAAGCCGCTCGGAGATGCTCAGCGTTTCCAGCAAGTCCTGCTTCTGCTCGACCTCGATACCGAGGTGACCGGCCACGAGATCGGCCAGACGCGCGGGCTCGGCGCTTTCGCCAACGGCGGCAAGCGCTTCCTCGGGGACGTTCTTCTTGACCTTGGCGTAGCGCTCGAACTCATCGGCCACGGTGCGCAGCAGCGCTTGCGTGGTAGCCGCGTCACCCGGCATCTCGGTCAGATACTCGGCGCGGGCCTCAAAGAAGTTGTCGTTCTCGAGGTATTCGGTGATGCGCACCCGCGCCTGCCCTTCGACCAGCACTTTCACGGTACCGTCGGGCAGTTTCAGCAGTTGCAGCACATTGGCCAGCACACCGGCCTTGTAGATGCCGGATGTGTCGGGATCATCCTCGGCGGGGTCGATCTGGCTCGACAGCAGGATTTGTTTATCGTCCGCCATCACCTCTTCAAGGGCGCGGACGGATTTCTCGCGGCCAACGAAAAGCGGCACGATCATGTGGGGAAACACGACGATGTCGCGCAGCGGAAGCACCGGGTAGGATGCGTTCAGTGGCTCTAACATGCTCAATTCCTTATCTTAGCAAGACATCCGGGCCCCTGTCATAGGCGGCCTCTGACATCCCCTCTTCTGGACAGGACATGTGTGCATCCCGTCCGCCTGTTTCAATCCCTTGCGGGCTATTCGGCCGCCATCATCGCGCTTCGGCGGGGTGGAGGCAAGCGCGCGATGGGGTGAATTCGCCCCAATTGCACGCGTCGTAAGACAGGGGCGCCGCACGGGCGCCTGATCGGTCAGGCTTCGGCCTGTTCCAGCGTCGGGTAATCGGTAAAGCCTTCACGCCCACCGCCATAGTAGGTATCGGTATCGCCCTCGTTCAGCGACCCGTTCATCTGCCAGCGGCGCGGCAGA
>NZ_SZNL01000002.1:44545-109317 GCF_005068605.1 Sulfitobacter sp. 15WGC
GCCTGATCGGTCAGGCTTCGGCCTGTTCCAGCGTCGGGTAATCGGTAAAGCCTTCACGCCCACCGCCATAGTAGGTATCGGTATCGCCCTCGTTCAGCGACCCGTTCATCTGCCAGCGGCGCGGCAGATCGGGGTTGGCGATGAAGGGGCGGCCCACGGCGATCAGATCGGCCTTATCCTCGGCCACAGCCTTGATCGCCATCTCGCGGTCATAGCCGTTGTTGGCCATGTAAGGCCCGTCAAAGAGCGCCCGCAACGCGGCGATGCTTTCGCCTTCGTCCAACTCGCGCGAGCCGCCTGTCGCGCCTTCGACAAGGTGCAGATAGGACAGGTTGTACCGGTTCAGCCCCTTCACGACATACTCAAAGGTCTCTTGCGGATTGGCGTCTTCGATCCCGTTGGCGGGCGAAAAGGGCGAGAGGCGCAGCCCCACACGTTCGCCGCCCCAGACTTCCGTCACCGCATCCAGCACCTCGAACAGCAGCCGCGCGCGGTTTTCCACGCTGCCGCCATAGGCATCGTCGCGTTTGTTGCTACCGGTTTTCAGGAATTGGTCCAGCAGATAGCCATTGGCCCCGTGAACCTCGACCCCGTCGAAGCCTGCTTTCTTGGCCATCTCGGCGGCGTGAGCATAGTCGGCGACCAGACGCGGCATCTCTTCGATTTCGAGCGCACGCGGCTCGGAAGTATCCTCGAACCCGTTGGCGGTGAAGGTTTTCACGCCAGCGCCGATAGCAGAAGGCGCGACAGGCTTGCCGCCATCAGGCTGTAGGGAGGTGTGGCTGATCCGGCCCACATGCCACAGTTGGATGACGATCCGCCCGCCTTCGGCATGCACCGCGTCGGTCACCTTGCGCCATGCGGCGACTTGGCCCTCGCTATGAATGCCGGGGGTCTGGAAATAGCCCTTGCCCTCGGGGCTGATCTGCGTGGCCTCGGTGATGATGATGCCCGCGCCAGCCCGCTGGCGATAATAGTCGACATGCATGTCCGAGACTTCGCCGGTCTTATTATCCGCGCGGTTGCGCGTCAGGGGGGCCATCACCAAACGGTTCTCGGCCGCGATCTCACCGGCGGTGAAAGGGGTAAAAAGCTTCTCGGTCATATTCGGGCCTTTCCTTGCAATAGAATCTGCAAGGCACCTAAGACCCTGCCACCTTGCAGCAAGGATCATCCGCACAAATTCCCGTGAGGCCGAAGCGCTCGCCCCTCAGAGCGGGTCGATGTCGCCCTGTTCGCGGCCTGCGTGGAAATCGGCCTGCCACTGGGTGAACCGCCCCGCCGCGATGGCCGTGCGCATGCCGGCCATAATGTCTTGGTAGTATTGCAGGTTGTGCCACGTCAGCAGCATGGACGAGATGATCTCTTGGCTGCGGAAGACATGATGCAGATAGGCGCGCGAATAGTTGCGGCAGGCTGGGCAGCTGCAATTCTCATCCAGCGGGCGCGGATCATCCTGATGCCGCGCGTTCTTGATGTTGAGCACGCCCATCCGGGTAAAGACCTGCCCCGTGCGGCCAGAGCGTGAGGGCAGCACACAGTCCATCATGTCGATGCCCCGCGCCACGGCACCGACGATATCGTCGGGCTTGCCCACGCCCATCAGGTAGCGCGGCTTGTCCTCGGGCAGCATGTCGGTCGAGAAGTCCAAGGTGGAGAACATCGCCTGCTGCCCCTCCCCCACGGCCAGACCGCCGACGGCATAGCCGTCAAAGCCGATCTCGCGCAGCGCCTCGGCGCTTTCTTGGCGGAAGTCTTCCTCCAACCCGCCTTGCTGGATGCCGAACAGCATGTGGCCGGGGCGGTCGCCAAATGCCTCCCGGCTACGCTTGGCCCAACGCATCGACAAGCGCATGCTTTCGGCGATGCGGTCCCGGTCGGCGGGCAGCGCCGGGCATTCGTCGAAACACATGACGATGTCCGAGCCCAGAAGCTCCTGAATCTCCATCGAGCGCTCCGGCGTGATCTCATGTTTGGAGCCGTCAATGTGGCTTTTGAAAGTCACGCCGCGTTCGGTCAGCTTGCGCAGGCCTGCAAGGCTCATCACCTGAAAACCGCCACTGTCGGTCAGGATCGGCTTGTCCCAGTTCATGAACTTATGCAGCCCGCCCAAGGCGGCCACACGCTCTGCCGTGGGGCGCAGCATCAGGTGGTAGGTATTGCCCAGCAGAATGTCCGCGCCGGTGGAGGCCACGCTTTCGGGCATCATCGCCTTGACCGTCGCCGCTGTGCCCACGGGCATAAAAGCGGGCGTGCGGATCTCGCCGCGCGGGGTTTGGATCACGCCGCTGCGTGCCTTGCCGTCCTGCGCGTGTTTGGTGAATCCGGTGCTGGTCATACGCTGCCCTCTCTGCCTGCGACTGGCGCGATAAACCAGTGGCGGGAAACATGCAATAAAGCTGAAATAGCCGAGATTGCACGAGAATGATATCGTTCAAAGGATAACGGGCTTAGGGCTTGGTCGTCGCCGCTTGATCACCCCCAAGGCATTCCTGCGACCGCTTTGAAGCCAGCAATCCAACTATGCGCGGCTCGCTACGCGCAACCTCAACGCAGCCCAAAAGCCCGCAAATAGCGGTTCAAAGCGCCGCGTAGCCTTGAATTGCCCGAACCCCCGCTACATTGCGCTATCCATGCAGCGGCTTGCCTTACTCTCACGCGCTTTCGCGACCGTGTTTCCTCGTTTTCTGGGGGCCTTCCTGCTGGCGATTGCGCTGCTGACGGGAGCCGCCACCGGGCAGGCGCAGGGGAAATGGTTTCAAACGACCGAGCTGAACCCCGGCCTGCCGCCCCCGCCTGAGACGCTGGACCGCGGCACACCGATGGCGGCGTTGGAAAGCTTCATCTACCTCACCGACAATGGGCACTATTCGGACGCGGCCCATATCCTTGACCTGTCGGACCTGCCGCAAGGGGATCAGGCGGTTACCGGGGCCGAGCGTGCCTTCCAACTTTCCGTCCTGATGGAGCGCAAGGTCGTCGTGCCATGGCGCAGGTTGGCAGACCGGCCCGACGGCTGGCTCTCAGGCTCGGCCGAGGACAATGACACCGGGCGCGTGCGCCGCTCGCTCTTGATCGACCGTCTGGAACTGGGCGGCCATGACGTGCCGCTGCGGCTCAACCGGATCAAACCCGGTGAGGATGCCGAACCGGTCTGGGTCTTCTCGCGCCAGAGCATCGACAATATTCCGCATCTGCACGCGCAGTATGGCCCGACAGACCTTGAGACGATGCTGCCCGACTGGCTGCGCATCCGCGCCTTTTGGGGCATGTACCTGTGGGAGGTGCTGTTCCTGCCCCTGCTGGTCGTCGTCGCCCTGACAGCCGGTTGGTTCGCCTTTAGCATCATGCGCCGCCTCGGGCAGGCCGCCAAACGCCGCTGGATGCGCTTTGTGTTGCGCTCTTTCCGCTGGCCCGCCGCCATCGTGCTTTGCGCGGCAATCATTGGCACGGCCACCAGCAGGGTCTTGGTTGTCTCGGGCTTTATCGACGCGGTGCTGAGCCCGATTTTGCTGATCGCCTATGTTACCGCCGCCGCCCTCGCCATTGTCTTTACCTTTGACGAGATCTTTGACCGGATCAGCCCCAACAACGCCTATGAGCTTGCCGATCCGATGAACGCCCATATGCGCTCTATCGCCACGACAATCGCGGCGGCGCGTAAAGGGGTGATCGTGATCGCCGTGCTGGTGGCCTCAGGGGTGATCCTCGTCTCCAGCAATGCGGACAATACGCTGGGTCTGTCGCTGCTGGCTTCTGCCGGTGCGGTGACCATCGTCTTGGGTTTCGCCGCGCGTGAGGTTCTGGGCAATATCCTCGCCTCCATCCAGATCGCGCTGAACCGTTCTGCACGGATCGGGGATCAGCTGATCTTCGAAGGGCATTTCTGCACCGTTGAGCAAATTCACTTTACTTACGTTCAATTGCTCAACTGGAACGGCACCCGGCTGATCGTGCCGGTCAGCTATTTCGTCTCCGACGCCTTTGAAAACTGGTCGATCGAGGATCACGCCATGGTGCGCCCCATCATTCTGACCCTGTCGCAAAACGCTGATGTGGCAGCCCTGCGCCGTGTGTTTTTTGACCTCTTGGCCCGCGAAGACCCCGATGATGTCAAACCGATGGACAAGGCCAAGGTGCATGTGCTCGACCAAGATGCCTTTGGCATCAAGGTGCGCTTCGAGTTGCCCACCGACAATGCCGCCACCTTTTGGGATATCGAATGCCGCGTGCGTGAGGAACTTCTTGCCGCCGCCGCGCGGATGGAGAAAGAAGACGACGTCCGCATGTTGCCCCCCGCCCCTGCGGATATGGGCACCCCCTGACATCGCGCCGCTTGATGCAGCCCCTGCCGCAGGTTAGGCAGGCAGACCAATGACCCAAGGAGCAGGCAATGGAAAAACTCACATTCGGTTGGGAAGAATGGGTTGCCCTGCCCGATCTTGGCCTGCCCGCGATCAAAGCAAAAGTCGACACCGGCGCGCGCACCTCGGCGCTGCATGCCCATGACATCGAAGTCTTCGGCCCCGCCTCCAAGCCCAAGGTGCGGTTCAACGTGCATCCCATCGCCGGGCGTGAAGATATCTCGATCACTTGTTCCGCCCCGATCATCGACCGGCGCGAGGTGACCTCTTCCAACGGCGAATCCGAGCAACGTTTCGTCATTGCCACCACGCTTGAGGTCGGCGGCCAAAGCTGGCCCATCGACGTCACCCTGACCAACCGGGGCACCATGACCAGCCGCATGCTGCTGGGCCGTCAGGCGCTGACCGAACATATCAACATCTCGGCCACTGAACGGCGTTTGCAACCTGACCTGAATTACGACGTCTACCACACCGCCAGCCTGCGCCACAAAGCGCCGCAGCGTGCCCTGCGCATCGCTGTACTGAGCCGGGAAGACAACTATTCCACCCGCCGGCTGGTCGAGGTGGGCGAAGCGCGCGGCCATGTGGTTGAGGTGATCGACACCACGCGTTGCTATATGGCGATCAACCAACTCGCCCCCGAGGTGCATTACGACGGCAAGCGCCTGCCGCGCTACGACGCGGTGATCCCGCGCATCGGCGCGTCGATCACCCCCTATGGCACCGCCGTGATCCGCCAGTTCGAGACGATCGGCACCTATTGCGTCAACGGCTCTGCCGGGATCACCGCGAGCCGCGACAAGCTGCACGCGCATCAGGTCTTGGCCGCTAAAAAGATCGGCATGCCGACCACGGCCTTTGCCGCATCACCGAAAGACACCTCCAACCTGATGGCGCTGGTGGGCACCGCGCCGCTGATCGTGAAGCTGCTGGAGTCGACCCAAGGCAAGGGTGTCGTGCTGGCGGAAACTAAGAAGGCCGCCGAAAGTGTGATCGACGCCTTTCGTGGCCTGCGCGCCAACTTCCTCGTGCAGGACTTCGTCAAGGAGGCCGCCGGTGAAGACATCCGCTGCCTCGTGGTGGCGGGCAAGGTCGTAGCCTCCATGAAACGCACGGGCGCCGAGGGGGACTTCCGTTCAAACCTGCACCGGGGCGGCTCGGCCAAGGTCGTGCGCATCTCGAAAGAGGAACGCGATACCGCCGTGCGCGCCGCCCGTGCCTTTGGCCTCGGCATCGCCGGGGTCGATCTGCTGCGATCTGAAAGCGGGCCAAAGGTGCTTGAGGTCAACTCCTCCCCCGGGTTCGAGGGGATCGAGAATGCCACCAAGAAAGACATCGTCGGCAAGGTCTATGATGAGATCGAAGCCCGGGTGAAGCCACAGCCCGCGCGGCGTCGCAAAGGCGGATAACGGGGGCGGCAGCGGCCCCGCCCGGCTCGGGGCCACTTTACGCCCCTGCCCGCAATCCCTATATAAAACGTCGAGAATGATGCGAGGCAAGAGATGACCGAACAGACCCAACCGCTCGAAGGGACACCGCTGATTGCGCCCTCCTCCACCGATCACCCGCTTTACGAGCATGTCGTTGAGGCTTGTCGCACGGTCTATGACCCTGAGATCCCGGTGAATATCTATGAACTGGGGCTGATCTACACCATCGACATCAACGACGAGAATGAAGTCGACATCAAGATGTCGCTGACCGCGCCCGGCTGCCCCGTGGCCGGTGAGATGCCCGGCTGGGTTGCCGATGCGGTTGAGCCGATTGCCGGGGTCAAGCAAGTCAATGTGGCACTGGTTTGGGAGCCGCCTTGGGGCATGGATATGATGTCGGACGAAGCCCGCCTTGAACTGGGCTTCATGTAAGCGACAGCTTTACAAGCGAAGAACAGACGCCGTCGATGCTGGACATCGGCGGCGTTTTCTTTTGGCCGCATCCCGCCGAGCGGGACGGCCAAGCATTGTTCATTTGACTGACATGATCCGGTCGTGAAACCGTTACATCGGGCACCCATAGAAGCCCCAGAACTTCATTCACGAACGGATAACATTATGCGAACACTTGTTTCTCTCGCCGCTCTGGCCCTCGCGCCCGGCATGGCGCTGGCCCAGGCCGATGCTGCCGCGACCCCGGTCGAATACGGCCCCCGCCCGGCCTATCTGGTGGACAAGCTGCCCGAGGGCGCATTGAAGGACAAGCTGGCCTCCTGCATGGGGCAAGACGCCACCAAGACCGATTTCTCCATCGGCCACCGTGGCGCGCCGCTGATGTTTCCTGAGCATACCGTGCAATCCAACGTCGCCGCCGCGCGTATGGGCGCGGGCATCTTGGAATGCGACGTGACCTTTACCGCCGATCATGAGCTGGTCTGCCGCCACGCGCAGAACGACCTGCACACAACGACGAACATCCTCGTCTCCGATCTGGCCGAGAAATGCACCACCGGCTTCACCGCCGCGTCAGGTGACACGCCCGCCAGCGCCGAATGCCGCACCTCCGACATCACCTTGGCCGAGTTCCGCACCCTGACGCCCAAGATGGACAGCGCCGACAAGACCGCCACCACCGCCGAAGACTATCAGGGCGGCGTCGCGAATTGGCGCACCGAGCTTTACAGCGATAAGGCCGATCTGATGACCCATGCGGAATCGATTGAACTGTTCAAATCTCTGGGCGCCAAGTTCACGCCAGAGCTGAAATCCCCCTCCGTCGAGATGCCGCATGAGGGTTTTTCTCAGGAAGACTACGCGCAGAAGCTGGTGGATGAATATGTCGCCGCAGGCATCCCCGCCTCCGACGTTTGGCCGCAGTCCTTCAACCTCGAAGACGTGCTTTACTGGGTTGATAACACACCCGAATTCGGCAAGCAGGCTGTCTATCTGGTGCAATGGTCCGACGGTTTTGATGAGCAAAAACCCGAGACTTGGGCCGAAGATTTCGCTGATCTGAAAGCCAAGGGCGTGAACTACCTCGCCCCCTCGCTCAACATGATGCTGACCAACAAGGACGGCGCCATTGCCGCATCCGAATACGCCATGGCCGCGAAAGAAGCGGGGCTGACCCTGATTGCATGGACGCTGGAGCGTTCCGGCCCGCTCGCCTCCGGTGGCGGTTGGTACTTCCAGTCGGTCAATGACATCGTGAAAGACGACAGCGACTATCTGGTGGCGCTGGATGTGCTAGCTCAAGATGTCGGCGTGGCCGGTGTCTTCTCAGACTGGCCTGCGACCGTAACCTATTATGCGAACTGCATGGGCCTCTGATCGGTCCTAGCCGTTAGATCGCCAGTAGGGCCGCCCCTCTCGGGCGGCCCTTTCCCGTGGCCGGGCTTGCATGGATTTCGCCTTCCTGCGACATTGCGGGAAACAAGGGGCAAGCCATGGAAACTTGGGCAATTTTTACCGGCGATATCGTGAAATCCTCCGCGATGAGCCGGGCGGAGTTGGATGCCATCTTCGCGCGCCTTGATGATGCCTCCGAGGCGCTGACTGCTTGGCAAGGCCAGCCCGCCCGGATGACCCGTTTTCGTGGAGATGGCTGGCAGATGGCCGTGGCGCCCACTTTCACCTTCCGCGCAGCCCTCGTCCTACGCGCCACCGTGCGCCGCTGCGGCAAGACCGCTGACACCCGCTTTGGCATCGGTATCGGCCCCGCGCATTTCGCAGGTAACGACCTATCCCGCGCGGACGGAGCGGCACTGGTCAGCTCCGGCCACGCGCTCGACAACATGCCCCGCGCGCGACGCATGCACGCGCCCGACGCCCCCCTCGCCCTGCGCACGGCCCTGCCCCTCGCCGACCGGATCGCGGGCGGCTGGACCAAGCGCCAAGCCGATGTCGCCTATTACATGCTGGCCCCCGACCCGCCCGTCCAAGCAGAGCTTGCGCGGCAGTTTGACCTGACGCAGCAGAGCGTGCAGGGCCATGTGGAGGCGGCGGGGATCGATGAGTTGCGGGAGGTCTGCGAGGTTCTCGAGGCGCGCAAAACAGCTTTTTAAGCCTGTTTTACCGAGTTACAGCCAAATTAGACTGTTAGGCACTGTAAGAAAACACTTGTCCCGGCTCGCCATGGCTTTTCAAATGGACGCCATCACCAACTACCGGAATTTCCATGACCGAACAGGCCATCGCCACCGCTCTCGCTTGCCTAATCGCTCACCTTCTGGCCGATTTCGTTTTTCAAACCAATGCGATGGTCGCCGCCAAGCGCAAGCCGCAGGTGCTGCTGCTCCACGGCGCTATCGTCTTTGCCCTGACCGCATTGGCCCTCGGCGGCAGTTTGATCCCTGCCGCCCTCCTCGCGCTTGCCCATACCGCGATTGATGCGCTCAAGACCTACGCCGTGCCGGAGCACCAGCGCGACCGGCTTTGGCCCTACCTTACCGATCAACTTGCCCACCTCATCAGCATCGTGGCCCTTGTCCTCTATGCGCCCGATGCCTTTGCCAGCGGCATCTGGGCCGACCACAGCGGTACGCTCATCCCGCCTGCGCTGTTCCTTGCCGGGCTGATCACCGCGACCCTTGCGGGCGGTCCGGCGGTGGGCGGCCTGATGCTGCCACACAAAGCTCAAGCCCAACCGGATGGGCTGGAGAATGCGGGCCGGATGATCGGCCTGCTGGAACGCGCGTTGATCTTTCTAATGGTCATGATCGGCGAGCCTGCGGGTATCGGTTTTCTCATCGCGGCAAAGTCGGTTCTGCGCTTTGACACCGTGAAAAAGAACCAAAAGATAAGCGAATACGTGATTATCGGGACGCTGGCCTCATTCGGCTGGGCGCTCATCGCCGCCTTCGCCACCAAGGCCGCAATGAATTCCTTCTGACGGCTTGAGATCGCCGCGCCGCACCCCTATCTTGGCGGCATAGGAGATTTGTGATGTTTGGCATTCCCGGCAAGCAAGCCGTTACCATGACCCCCAAAGCCGCTGGCCAGATTGCGAAGCTGATGCAATCGGCGGGCCACGCCGGGCTGCGCATTGGCGTCAAGAAAGGCGGCTGTGCGGGGATGGAATACACCATGGAATACGTCGAAGCGACCGACCCCAATGATGAGGTGGTCGAACAAGACGGCGCGCGGGTGATGATCGCGCCCATGGCGCAGATGTTCCTCTTCGGCACGGAAATCGACTATGAAACAACACTGCTCGAGTCCGGTTTCAAATTCCGCAATCCCAATGTGACCGAAGCCTGCGGCTGCGGCGAATCCATTAAATTCGACGAAAGCCTCGGCGCGAAGTGAGCGCGCCGATCTGCCCCGGCCTTGACGAAAGGCCACGGGCCTGCGAACTGATCTGGCAACAGTAACAGATCAGGACGGAACCGATGCGCCCCAAAATCGCCGCCGGCAACTGGAAAATGAACGGCACCGCCGCCGCGCTGACAGAGCTTCACAACCTTGCCACCGGCCTGCCCGAAAACCCGCCGCAGGTCGTGATCTGCCCGCCCAGCACCCTCCTCTTTCGCGCCACCGACGCCACCCATGGCAGCCCGATCCAGATCGGTGCACAGGATTGCCATGCCGAAGAAGCGGGCGCCTACACCGGCGATATCTCTGCCGCGATGGTTGCCGACAGCGGGGCGAGCCATGTGATCCTCGGCCATTCCGAGCGCCGCGATGCCCACCGCGAGACCGATGCCGATGTGCAAGCCAAGGCTGTTGCCGCATGGGGTGCCGGTCTCACCGCCATCATCTGCATCGGCGAAAGCGAGGCTGAGCGGGACGCGGGCCAGACCCTCGACATTATCGGCGCGCAGCTCGACGGCTCCCTCCCCAATGCTGTGGAGGCCGGGAACACCGTTATCGCTTATGAGCCGATTTGGGCCATCGGCACCGGCAAAGTCCCCAGCATTGCGCAGATCAAAGAGGTGCATGACTTCATTCGCGCCCGCCTGATCGACCGTTTCGGCGCGGAGATCGGCAATGCGCTTCCCCTGCTCTACGGCGGTTCGGTAAAAGCCGCGAATGCGGTCGAAATCTTCGCCGTCGAAAACGTCGATGGCGCGTTGGTCGGCGGGGCCAGCCTCAAGGCCGAGGATTTCGCGCCTATCGTGACGGCCCTCGCCCAGTCCTAAGCCAATGCGGGGCGGCGGAGGCTCCCGCCGCCCTCCTCTTACAGCGGCAGCATCGTCGTCGATTTGATCTCTTCCATCGACAAAAGCGCTGTGACGTTATGCACTTTCACCTCTGAAATCAGCGCCTGATAAAAGACATCATAGGCCCGCGCGTTCTTGACCCGCACCTTCAGGATATAGTCGATATCCCCCGCCAGACGGTGCGCCTCTTGCACCTCGGGCCGGTCTTTCAACGCCTGCAAAAACGCCGCCTGCCAGGCCGCCTCATGCTCTGACGTGCGGATCAGGACAAAGAAACAGGCCTCGAACCCGAGCGCTTCGGAATCCAGCACCACGGTCTGCTGACCGATGACCCCGGCTTCGCGCAGCTTGCGTATCCGATTCCACACCGGCGTCTTTGAAGACCCTACTTCACGGGCAATATCGTCTAGCGATTGGCTCGCATCCCGTTGCAGCTGCGCCAAAATCTTCCGGTCGGTCTCATCAATTCGGACAGTCATTCTCTTCTCTCTCGTCCCGGCAGGACGTTCATACTCAACCTGCGGCCAAAGCGAACGCATGTTCTTATCTGCGCCAGCATATAGCCAATTATCGGGAATATTTCCTATATAAGAGGTCACGTCAAACAGAATACAGGGCGCATCATGGATCACTTTCCCATCTTCCTCGCCACCCGCGGGCAAAAGATCCTCCTCTCCGGCGGCGGCGAAGCCGCTCTGGCCAAGCTGCGTCTGCTGATGAAAACCAAAGCGGCGCTGCATGTCTTCGCCCCCGACCCGGCGGCAGAGATCGTAGATTGGCAAGCGGCAGGCAAGCTCACCCTGCACCGCCGCCCCCTCACCGCCACCGATCTGCCCGGCGCGCGGTTGTTCTATGCAGCGGATGAGGATGACGCGCTGGATGCCGAGAATGCCGCGCTGGCCCATGCGGCTGGCGTACTGGTCAACATCGTCGACAACCTGCACGACAGCGAATTCATCACCCCCGCCATCGTCGACCGCGATCCGGTGACCGTGGCCATCGGCACCGAAGGCGCCGCCCCGGTGCTGGCCCGTGCCATCAAGGCCGATCTGGAAGAGCGTCTGCCCGTCACCCTCGGCCCGCTGGCGCGCATCGGCAAAGGCTTTCGCAAGCTGGCCGATGCCCTGCCCATGGGCCGCGCGCGCCGTGATTTCTGGCGGGAGTATTATTTCGCCACCGGCCCCCGCGCCATGGCTGAGGGCAAGGATACTGTGCGCCCGGCGCTGAAAACCCTGCTGCACACCCACCTCACCCGCAAAGCCCGCGCAGGCCATGTGGCATTTGTCGGCGGTGGCCCGGGCGACCCGGAACTGCTGACGCTCAAGGCCCGCCGCGCGCTGGATGAGGCCGATGTGGTGATCTACGACCGGCTGATCAGCCCCGAGATCCTCGAACTCGCCCGCCGCGAGGCGCTGATGATCGACGTCGGCAAAGAAGGTTTCGGCCCCTCCACGGCCCAAGAGCACATCAACGCCCTGCTGGTCGAACACGCGCAAAGCGGCGCACAGGTGGTGCGGTTGAAATCCGGCGATGCCACGGTCTTTGGCCGGCTCGACGAAGAGATCGACGCGGTCGACGCCCATGGCATCGGCTGGCACATCGTGCCCGGCATCACCGCCGCCTCCGCCGCCGTGGCGGGCATCGGGCAGAGCCTGACCAAACGGGGCCGCAATGCCTCGGTCCGCTTCCTCACCGGGCACGACATGAAAGGTTTCGCCGATCACGACTGGGCCGCCCTCGCGCGCCCGAATGAAGTCGCCGCGATCTATATGGGCAAGAAATCCGCCCGTTTCGTCCAAGGCCGCCTGCTGATGCACGGCGCCGACCGCGCCACACCCGTCACCGTGATCGAAAACGCCTCGCGCGCCGATCAGCGGGTGCTGTCGACCACGCTGAACGATCTGCCGCGCGATCTGGCCGATGCCGAAATGACCGGCCCCGCGCTCACCTTCTACGGCCTCGCCCCGCGCGCCGCCGTCCAAGTTGCCACCGAAACCCCGCTAGAGGAGCTGGCCTGACATGCCCAAACCCTTCACCCCCAAGGTCATCACCGCCAATGCGCTGCTCGAAGGCGATGTCGTCTATCAAACCGCCACCGGCTGGACCCGCAAGCTCAGTGAGGCCGAAGTCCTCACCGATGAGGCCGACGCCGACCTGCGCCTGATCGACGCGCTGAGCCAACAGGATTTGGTCGTCGGCGTCTACCTCGCCGATGTGGCCCCCGAAGCGGGCGGCCCCCGCCCCACCCATTTCCGCGAAGAGTTCCGCGCCACCGGCCCCTCGAACTACGCCCACGGCAAACAGGAGACCGTCTGATGTACAGCTACACCGAATTCGACGACAAATTCCTCGCCGAGCGCAACGCCCAGTTCCGCGCCCAAGTCGAGCGCCGCATCGACGGCTCGCTCACCGAGGATGAGTTCAAACCCCTGCGCCTGATGAACGGCCTCTACCTGCAACTGCACGCCTATATGCTGCGGGTGGCGATCCCCTATGGCACGCTGAACAGCGCCCAGATGGACCAACTCGCCTATATCGCCGAGCGGTGGGACAAGGGCTACGGCCATTTCACCACGCGCCAGAACATTCAGTACAACTGGCCCGAATTGCGCGATGTGCCCGATATGCTCGACGCGCTGGCCGAGGTGAAGCTGCATGCGATCCAAACCTCCGGCAACACCATCCGCAACGTGACGGCGGACCATTTCGCCGGGGCCGCCGCCGATGAGGTCGCCGACCCCCGCCCGGTGGCCGAGTTGATCCGCCAATGGTCCACCGACCACCCCGAGTTCCAGTTCCTGCCGCGCAAGTTCAAGGTCGCCGTCACCGGCGCCGCCGCCGACCGTGCGGTGATCAAGGCCCATGACATCGGCCTGCGCATCGTCGAACGCGATGGCGAGCAGGGTTTCGAGGTCATCGTCGGTGGCGGCCTTGGCCGCACCCCGATGATCGGCAAGGTGCTCTATGATTTCGTGAAATATGAAGACCTGCTGCCCACGCTCGAAGCCATCGTCAGCGTCTACAACGTGCTCGGCCGCCGCGACAATAAGTACAAGGCGCGCATCAAGATCACCGTCCACGAGAACGGCATCGAAGACATCCGCGCCCGGGTCGACGCGCAATATGCGCTGATCCGCGACCAGTTCACCGGCATCGACCAGCAAATGCTGTCGCGTATCGAAGCCGATTTCGCAGCACCCGCGTTCAAAACAGCCTCCCTCGGGGCCTACGAGTCCGCCTATGCCAACGATCCGGTCTTCCGCGCCTGGGCCGATACCAACCTCGCCGCGCACCGCGCGCCCGGCTACGCCATCGTCTCGATCAGCCTCAAGGCCCATGGCGCCACGCCCGGCGACGCGACCGCAGACCAAATGCGCGTGATGGCCGACCTCGCCCGCCGCTTCGGCCATGACGAGCTGCGCATCAGTCATGAGCAGAACGTGATCCTGCCCCATGTGCACCGCAGCGACCTGCCCGAACTGCACGCCGCGCTGAAAGAGGCGAAACTCGCCACCGCCAACATCGGGCTGATCTCCGACATCATCGCCTGCCCCGGCATGGATTACTGCGCGCTGGCCACCGCGCGTTCCATCCCCATCGCGCAGGAAATCGCCACCCGTTTCGACGAGCTGAAGCTCGAACATGACGTGGGCCCGCTCAAGATCAAAATCTCCGGCTGCATCAACGCCTGCGGCCACCACCACGTGGGCCATATCGGCATCCTCGGCCTCGACCGCGCAGGCGTGGAGAACTACCAGATCACGCTCGGCGGTGACGGCACCGAGGACGCAAGCCTCGGCACCCGCACCGGCCCCGGCTTCTCGGCCGAGGAGATCATCCCCGCCATCGAACGCCTCGTTCTGGGCTATCTCGACCTGCGCAACGATCCCGGCGAGACCTTCCTGCAAGCCTACCGCCGCCTCGGCCTCGCGCCATTCAAAGCCGTGCTCTACCCCGACGCGGCAGAGAAGGATCGGGCCAATGCCGCTTGACACCCCTGAACTTCATCCTTTCTCAAATACCGATGCGCCGCCTCCCGAGGGGCTGCGCGCGGTCGAGGAAAAGGTGACACGGCTCAACGCCGAGTTCGCCACCACGGGGCGACGGATGTGATCCGCCGCGCCGATGCGGAGATTGAGAACCTTACCCTCGTCTCCAGCTTCGGCGCGGAATCGGTGGCGCTGTTGCACCTCGCCTCCATGGTCTCGCGGGACATCCCGGTGCTCTTTATCGACACCGAGATGCTCTTTGCCGAAACCCTCGTCTACCAGCAGGAGCTGAGCGAGCGCCTCGGCCTGCGCAATGTCACCACCCTGCGCAGCGCAGAGATCGCAGCACAGGACCCCGATGGCACGCTGCACCAATATGACACCGACGCCTGCTGCGCCCTGCGCAAGACCCGGCCCCTCCAGAGCGCACTTGCGGGCTATGACGGCTGGATCACCGGGCGCAAACGCTTTCAATCGGGCAGCCGCGCGGCCTTGGAGTTTTTCGAGACCGAGATCCCCGAAGACGGTGCAGCACCCCGGATCAAAGTGAACCCGCTGGCCTATTGGGCCAATTCCGATGTGGCCGACTACATCACCGAAAACCGCCTGCCCCGGCATCCGCTGGTGGCCAAGGGCTACCCATCGATCGGCTGCGCGCCCTGCACCTCGCCCGTGGCCCCGGGCGAAGACCCGCGCGCCGGGCGCTGGCGCGATCAGAACAAAGAAGAATGCGGCATCCATTTTGTGAACGGCAAAGTGGTCCGAACAGGAGACAAATCATGAGCGTACTCGTCACCGACACAGGCTTCACCGCCGACGACTGGACCCAAGGCTATTGCGAGGATAGCGCCGCGAACGATTGCCGCGCCGTCGATCTGGCCTCTGACGCCGATGCCCATGCCCTCACGCTGACCCCGGCGCTTGAGATGATCCGTGTCGATTTCCCCTCTTTCGCGGATGGGCGCGGCTTTACCATCGCCCGCGTCCTGCGCCTGCGCGGCTACAAGGGCCGCCTGCGCGCCCACGGGCATGTGCTGGCCGATCAATATGCCATGGCCCGCCGCGCCGGTTTCGATGAGGTCGAGATCGACGATGATCTGGCCGCCCGCCAGCCTGAGGACCAATGGCTGGCCCGCGCCGATTGGCAGGCCCATGACTATCAGTCCCGCCTGCGCGGTGCCGCATCCGGACCGGCGACCGCGGCCAAATAGGCCGCTTCATTGCCCTCCCCCCTTCCTTGCCATAAGTAGAGGCCGCAACCCGATTTGCGGAAACCATGATGACCGAGCAGAGCACAGTGAACCAAACCGCCGCCAAGCCCGTCCCGACATTGCCCGACGCCCAGACCGTGACCTCGGTTACGCACTGGACCGATCAGCTTTTCTCGTTCCGGGTGACCCGGCCCGCTTCGCTGCGGTTCCGCTCGGGCGAGTTCGTGATGATTGGCCTGATGGGCGACCCGCATCCCGAAACCGGCAAGCAAAAACCGCTCTTGCGCGCCTATTCCATCGCCTCGCCCGCCTGGGACGATGAGTTGGAGTTCTACTCGATCAAAGTGCAAGACGGCCCGCTGACCTCCAAGCTGCAGCACATCCAGCCCGGCGATCAGATCATCCTGCGGCCCAAACCCGTGGGCACGCTGGTCCATGACGCGCTGCTGCCCGGCGACCGGCTGTGGATGTTCGCCACCGGCACCGGCTTTGCCCCCTTCGCAAGCCTGCTGCGCGAGCCTGAGACCTATGAGAAATTCGACGAGGTCATCGTCACCCACACCTGCCGCGACGTGGCAGAGCTTGAGTATGGCCGCCAGTTGATCGAAGGGCTGAAGGCTGACGAGCTGATGCAGGAACTCATCGGCCCGGAAAACCTTGCCAAGATTCGCTATTACCCGACCACCACCCGCGAAGAGAGCCCCAAGATGGGCCGGATCACCAATCTTTTGCAGGATGGCACGGTGTTCGAAGATCTGGGCGTGCCCCAGATCAATGCCGCCCATGACCGCGCCATGGTCTGCGGCAGCCTTGGGTTCAACAAGGATATTATGGAGATTCTCGAAGGCTTTGGCCTCACCGAGGGTGCCAATTCCGACCCTCAGCATTTCGTCGTCGAAAAGGCTTTCGTCGGCTAAGCCGAATTAAGCCTTACGAAAGGTCGCAGCGTTACAACCAAGGTGTCGGCGCAGCTTTGCCGACGCTTTGGCAGAACCCTGCGCATCCCGAAAACGCCCCCTTCCGCTGCACTGCGGCAGGGCTTAGCTGACGCCTTGCGAGCGCGGGGGACTGCCGCGCGAAACGCAACCACAGGCGAAAGGCATATCAATGGCGAGCAATGGGACCCCGACCCCAAAGAAAGTCTCCGATCTGGCAACTCAGAAGGCCGACTTGTCCAGCACGGCGCTAATCGGCATCTTCGGCAGCGACAGCACGCCCGGCGCGCTGATCCGCGAAGGTGGCGGCAAAATCTCCCGCGTCGAAGTGGGCGATCAGGTCGCCGGCGGCGTCGTCTCCGCCATCGGGCAAGGGACGTTGGTGCTCTCCAGCCGCCGCGGCAATCAAGTGCTGCGCCTGCCGCAGGGCTGAAACCTTGAGGGAGGCGCCGCGCGCGCCTCTTGACCTGCCGCGCGGGGCAGTGCACATCCCGCGCATGAGCAAGACAGCATTGATCACCGGCGCATCGCGCGGCCTTGGGGCCGCATTGGCAGAAGCCTTGGCCCCAACCCATCACATCATCGCGGTCGGTCGCACGACCGGCGCGCTCGAAGAGTTGGACGACCGTATCCAAGCCAAGGGCGGCAGCGCCACCTTGGCGCCGATGGACATCACCAACGCCGATGCCATGGCCGTGCTGTGCCGGGGCATCCATGACCGTTGGGGCGGGCTCGACCTTTGGCTGCACTGCGCCGTCCACGCGGCCCCGCTGACGCCGACCGATCACATCGACGCCAAGGATATGGAGAAATCCATCGCCGGAAACGTCACCGCCACCGCGCGTCTGATCACCTTCGTCTCACCGCTCTTGGGGGCGAATGGCACAGCGGTCTTCTTTGACGATCCGCGTGCGGGGACGAAATTCTTCGGCAGCTACGGGGCCACCAAGGCTGCGCAGATCGCGCTGGCGACCTCTTGGCAGGTCGAGACCGCGCAGATCGGCCCCCGGGTCCATATCCTCACGCCCGAGCCGATGCCCACCGCCACCCGCGCGCGCTTCTTCCCCGGCGAAGACCGCGCGGCGCTGAGCGACACCGCCACGCAGGCCGCTGCGGTATTGGCGCAACTGTCGGAAAACTCCGCCTCCTGAACCGCGCGGCACCGGCGCGCTGCGCTTGCCGCCGGTCCGCCCCTCGCCTATCAAGGCAAAAAGGGGCCATTCATGCGTATTTTGATTACAAACGATGACGGCATCAACGCGCCCGGTCTGGCCGTGCTGCGCGCCATTGCCGAGGAACTGGCCGGGCCTACGGGCGAGGTCTGGACCGTGGCACCGGCGTTTGAGCAATCCGGCGTCGGCCATTGCA
Source organism: Sulfitobacter sp. 15WGC (assembly GCF_005068605.1). NCBI lineage: Bacteria > Pseudomonadati > Pseudomonadota > Alphaproteobacteria > Rhodobacterales > Roseobacteraceae > Sulfitobacter > Sulfitobacter sp. 15WGC. The sequence goes on from NZ_SZNL01000002.1 coordinate 62,510, forward strand.
TCAGCTACACCAAGCCGATGATGATCACGCAATTGGACGAACGCGTCTTCGCCACCGAAGGCTCCCCCGCCGATTGCGTCCTTGCCGCGATCCATGACACGATGACCGCCGCACCCCCCGATCTGGTGCTCTCCGGCGTGAACCGGGGCAATAACGCGGCTGAAAACGCGCTCTATTCCGGCACGCTTGGCGGCGCGATCGAAGCGGCGTTGCAAGGGCTTCCGGCCATCGCCCTGTCGCAATACTACGGCCCCGCCAACCGCGATCTGGCCGATCCTTTTGAGGCCGCCGCCCAGCACGGCGCCGAGACCTGCCGCCGCATTTTAGATCACAGCCCCAAAGAAGACGCGGCCTATGGGCTTTTCTACAACGTGAACTTCCCGCCAGTGGCGGGCGCTGATGTGCGCGGCATCCGGCTGGCCCCACAGGGCCGCCGCCCCGGCACCGGGTTTTCGACCGAAGCACATCTGTCGCCCTCGGGCCGCCGCTTTTTGTGGATCAAGGGCGGCGATCAGCGTGTGCAAACGGCACCGGGCAGCGATGCCTGCGTCAACCTTGATGGCTATGTCTCGGTCACCCCGATGCGCTGCGACCTGACGGATCACGCGGCCCTCGAAACGCTGGCGGGCATCAACGGATGAATGAGCCCCCCATCTCTGAAGCGGAACGCAAAATGCAGTTCCTCTACGCGCTGCGCTCCAAGGGCGTGACCGATGCGCGCGTGCTGACAGCGATGGAAGCGATCGACCGCGGCCCCTTCATCCGCGGCCTCTTTGCCAGCCGCGCCTATGAGGACATGCCCCTGCCCATCGCCTGCGGCCAGACCATCAGCCAACCCTCTGTCGTGGGGCTCATGAGCCAAGCCTTGCAGGTGTCGTCGCGCGATAAGGTGCTCGAAATCGGGACCGGCTCGGGCTATCAGGCCGCGATCCTCAGCAAGCTTGCCCGGCGGGTCTATACGATCGACCGGCACCGCCGTCTGGTGCAAGAGGCGCGCGGTGTCTTCGAGGCGATGGATTTGACCAATATCACCGCGATCACCGCCGATGGCAGCTTTGGCCTTGCCGAACAGGCCCCCTTTGACCGGATCATCGTGACCGCCGCCGCCGAAGACCCGCCCGGCCCCCTGCTCGCGCAGCTAAAGGAAGGCGGCATCATGGTACTGCCCGTCGGCCAATCCGACACGGTCCAACACCTCATCCGCGTGCGAAAGACCGCTGATGGGCTGGAATACGACGAATTGCGTGCCGTGCGCTTTGTCCCCCTGCTGGAAGGCTTGGGCAAGGACGGCTAATAGGTTACAGAGACACGGACAACGCCCCATACCGTCTGGGGGCGAAGATGAGGACTTGCAGATGCGCCAAACACGCTTGCGCCGCCCCATGCGGCTGACCCTAATGGCCGGGACCAGTGCGATACTGCTGGCAGGTTGCGAAAATCAGCCCTTGGATTACGACATGCGCAGCACCTTTGGCGATGGGTTCTCCACCGCCGAAGCCGCGCGCGGGCCTTTGGCAGACCGGCCCAAGCCCGACGCACGGGGCGTAATCTCTTATCCCAATTACCAAGTCGTCGTCGCCCGCCGGGGCGATACGCTGAAAGACGTGGCCGCACGTGTGGGCGCCGACAGCGGCGAATTGGCCCGCTACAACGGGATCGATCAGGGCGTCCCCCTCCGCCAGGGTGAGATCATCGCCCTGCCCCGCCGCGTCTCTGAGCCTGCGCCGGGCACCAATGGCGCCGTGGACATCACCACCCTTGCCGGCAGCGCCATCGACCGCGCCCCGGCGACCCCCAGCGTGCAGACCCAAAGCCTGCCGCCCGCAGGCACCACCAGCACGCCTGCGCCGCAGCCCGCGGCACCGCAGGCGAAAGAGCCTGTGCGCCACCGGGTCGAGCGTGGCGAGACCGCCTATACCGTGGCGCGCCTTTACAACGTGCCGGTCAAGGCATTGGCCGAGTGGAACGGCCTCGGCCCCGATTTCGCGATCCGCGAGGGCCAATTCCTGCTGATCCCGGTTGAGAAACAGGCGCCCCCGCGTCAGGCGACCAATACCACGTCGAGCGCCGCCGCCTCGCGCCCCGTGCAGCCGGTCACCAGCGCGCCCGGCGCAGGCACCCCCACACCGACGCCGCCCTCTGCCGCCAAACCGCTGCCGCAGGATGAGACCGCACAGCCCCTGCCGCCCAGGGTCGAGCCGAAAGAGCCTGTGGCCGATGTGGGCAAGCCCACCGCCCCGGCAAAGGCGACCAAGATGACACCGCCGGTCCAAGGCTCCATCATCCGCGCCTATTCCAAGGGCAAGAACGAGGGCATCAACATCAAGGGCAGCCCCGGCGGGCCGGTGAAAGCCGCCGAGGCGGGCACCGTCGCCGCGATCACCAAAAGCGCTGAGGGCATCCCGATTGTCGTGGTGCGCCATGCCAACAACCTGCTCACGGTCTATGCGAATGTCGACGGCGTGAATGTCGCCAAGGGCGATAGCGTAAGCCGTGGCCAGCAGATCGCCAAACTGCGCGGCGGATCGGAATCGCATGTGCATTTCGAGGTGCGCAAAGGCTTTGAGAGCGTCGATCCGACGCCCTATATTCAGTAACCAAACGACAAAGGACCCGCAGAATATGCGGGCCCTTTCGCCAATACCGTCCGGCACTCAACCGCCCGAAACGGGAACGCCTTTCCTGCCCGCCAAATCCACGAAATACTGCCAAGCCACCCGGCCCGAGCGGGCGCCGCGTGTGGCCTGCCATTCGACAGCCTCCGCGCGCAATGTGTCGTCGTCGATCTCTACGCCGAAGGCATCGCAATAGCCGCGGATCATCGCCAGATATTGGTCCTGATCGCAGGGGTGGAACCCCAGCCAGAGCCCGAACCGGTCAGAGAGAGAAACCTTTTCCTCGACCGCTTCGGAAGGATTGATCGCGCTGCCGCGCTCGTTCTCGATCATGTCGCGCGGCATCAGGTGGCGGCGGTTCGATGTGGCATAGAGCACGACATTCTCGGGCCGCCCTTCGATGCCCCCATCCAACACGGCCTTCAGCGATTTGTAATGCGCGTCGTCATGGCCAAAGCTGAGGTCGTCGCAAAACAGGATGAACCGCTGCGAGGCGCCGCGCAGGAGGGATAGAAGCCGCCCGACCGACGGCAGGTCTTCGCGCTGTAATTCAACGATGCGCAATGCTTCATGTGATGCTTGAACATCCGCGTGTATCGCTTTGACAAGGCTGGATTTCCCCATACCCCGCGCACCCCAGAGCAGCGCGTTGTTCGCAGGCAACCCCGCCGCGAATTGGCGGGTGTTAGACAAGAGCGTATCCCGCGCCCGATCCACGCCCACCAGAAGCGGCAGGTCGATCCGCGCGACCTGAGGGACCGGCACCAGACGGTCGGGGTCGGTGTGCCAGACGAAGGCAGTTGCCGCATCAAAGTCCGGGGCGGCGAGCGGCGCGGGAGACATACGCTCCAGCGCCGCCGCGATACGGTCCATCGGATCATTGATCACAGCAGGTCTTCCTCGTCTTCGTCGTCAAAGTAGCCCTCTTCGCGCAGCTTTTCGTTGCGCTTTGTCTCGACCCGGCGCACGAGGAAGATCGAGATTTCGTAAAGGCCGTAAACCACCACGAAAAGGATCACCTGCGTGATCACATCCGGCGGCGTGACCAGCGCGGCCAGCACGAGGATCGCCACCACCGCATATTTGCGCACATTGGCCAGCCCTTCGGAACTGACCAGCCCCGCCTTGCCCATCAGCGTCAGCAGAACCGGGAGCTGGAAACACAGGCCAAAGGCCACGATGAATTTGATCGTGAGCGACAGATACTCCTGCGCCGAGCCTTGGAAGGCGATGGCGGCGATGCCGTTCTCACCATCCGGCCCACCGACCAACGTACCGGCCTGCTGGAAGCCAAGGAAGAAGTCGAAGGCCAGCGGCGTGACGACGTAGAAGGCGAAAGCCGCGCCAAGGAAGAACATCACTGGCGAAGAGATCAGGAAGGGCAGAAAGGCCCCCTTCTCGTTCTTGTAAAGCCCCGGCGCCACAAAGCGCCACAGCTGGTAGCTGATGAAGGGGAAGCCCAGCACCAGACCGCCCAAGAGAGAGATCGAGATCGCGACGAAGAAACCCTCTTGCAGCTTGATCAGGATCAGCCCGCAATCCTCTTGCCCCCGTTCCGCCATGGCCGAGCAGAGCGGTTCGGTCAGGAAGTTGAAGATCGGGTTCCAGACGGTAAAACAGATCACCATCCCGATGATGAAGGCGATGACCGAATGGATGAGCCGCGTGCGCAGCTCGGCCAGATGCTCGATCAACGGGGCGGAACTGTCGTCGATCTCGTCATAATCGTCGGTGGCGCTCATTCAACTCACTCTTTCTTGGCGGCAGCTTTGGGTGCCGTTGAGGTCTTGGCGGCGGCATCGTCCGATGCCGCTTGGGCCTGACCTGCGTCTTTTTCGATTACGGGCCGCGCCGGGGCGTCCTTGGCCGGGGCGGCGTCCGAAAGCTTCGCCTCTGCCGCTTCGGCCTCGGCCATGGCTTCCGCCGCTTCGCGTTGCTTGCGTTCGGCGGCGGCCCGCGCGGTGCTGGCTTGGATTTTCTTCACATCCTCGGCCTTTTGCGCCGCCATTTTGCCGGTCTCGCTTTCGGGGTCGAAGTTGGTCAGCGACCGGGTCGCGTCCTTGACCTCATCCATGGCGCTGCCCAGCGGGTTGCTGGCCGTTTTGAGCGATTTGTTCAGCGACGATGACATCTCGCGCATGCCGCTTTCATCGGCGGCATCGTTCATCGCTTGGCTGAATTCACGCGCCATGCCTTTGGCCTTGCCCACGAATTGCCCGACGCGCCGAAACAGCACGGGCAAGTCCTTGGGGCCGACCACGATCAGGGCCACCACGCCGATGACTAAAAGTTCCGTCCAACCCAGATCGAACATCGGGTTACACCCGGTCCTTGTCGGCCTTCAGGTCGGTCTTGGGATGGGTGCCCTGATCGGCATGTTCCGGCAGGTCAGCATGGTGCACGTCTTCGACATGTTTGATCTCGTCGCGCTTGTTCTCTTCTTCGCCTTCGCTGATGCCCTTTTTGAAGCTGGTGATGCCCTTGCCGACTTCGCCCATGAGCGAGGAAATCTTGCCACGGCCAAAAAGCACCAGCACGACAACCGCGATCAGCAGCAGGCCCGGCAGTCCGATATTGTTCAACATGTCTGTTCTCCCATCATGTTTGGCGCATTCTCGTCGCGCCAGTCTGCACCGTGATAGCGGGCGGCGCCGGGACCATGAAGGGGCAATGCGGCGGATGCGCGGTGCTGCGGGCGAAGGACTGCCGATTTTCGCGCGTGCAATTCGAGTTGTGACATGTTTTTGTCAGGAGTATCAGGAGGCATGATGGTATCAGCGAAAACCGAAGATCGGCTTGTCCGGCTGATTGACAGGCTGCGGGATGGGCGGCTGCACCGGGCCGAGGATCTGGCCCGGCAGTTCGGCGTTTCCCCCCGCACGATCTACCGCGATATGGGCAAGCTCAGCGCGGCGGGCCTGTCCATCGCTGGGACGCGGGGCGAAGGCTATCGGATCATCCCTGCGATCACCCTGCCCCCGCTGACCCTGACGGCGGCGGAGTTGGAGGCGCTGAACCTCGGCCTCGCCGTGGCAGCAGAGGTGGGCGACCCTGCCCTGCAAGCCGCAGCAGAAACATTGGCCGCCAAGTTCGACGCGGTGCTTCCGACCGAGACCATTGCCGAGGGTGCCGCATGGGCGCAGGCGCTGAGGTCGCAGGGCAAAGCCACGCGGGTTTTCACCCATCTGCCGGTGCTGCGCGCGGCGATGCAGGCCCGTCAAAAGCTGCGGATTGCGGTGATCGGCGAAGCGCCGCAGGTGGTGCGCCCGCTTGAGGTGCGTAATTGGGGCCGGTTCTGGCTGCTGACGGCCTGGAGCGAGGGGGCGGCGGATTTCGTGACCCTGCCGCTTGATCAGATCGAGAGCGCTGAGCCGCTACCGGAGTTGTTCGTGGACGAGCCGGGCAGAACGCTCGCGGATCATCGCCCCTAACCCCAGATCAACGCCGCCTCAGCCCTTCAATTGCCAGCCGGTTTGCGGGGGCAAAAACGCCTCGACACTGGCCTGCGCGATCACGATGGTATCCTGTCCCGTGGCTACATTCAGCCCGCCCTTTACCGCGTGCACCTCGGCGCGACCGCGGGGCAGCTTGGCCACCAGCGCGTCGACATCCACCTTATCAGGCTCTTGCACCGCCACGGTGACCTGCACGCGCATCTGATCCGGCGTCACCTCCAGCGCGCCGAACAGCGGTAGGGAGGAGTGGCGCAGGGCATCCTCGATCGCGCGGGCGGCGGCTTTGGTATAGTCCATCCCGTGCAGATCGTTGCCCATGCCCATTTCGATGATGATCCGCTGCTCAGCCATTGGCACGCTCCATCTCGAAGCCGACGGAAAGCGCCACATTGGCCATGACCGTTGGGTTCCCTTCCCCTTCGGGACGCGGCACATCGAGGCCCCCGTGATGCAGCTTCACCGTCACCTCGCCATAGGGAAAGACCGCGCGCAGCGCTTCGGCATCCACCAGATCGGGGCGCTGCACGCCCACGTCGAGGGTGATGCGCATGGCCGACTTATTAAAACCGAAAAGCTCGGCCAGATTGATCGAATTGTGCCACAACGCATCCTGCACCGCGCGTTTCGCGGCCTGCGTATAGTCACCGCGGCGCAGGGAGGAGCCCATGCCGAATTCCACCAACAGCGGCTTCATGAGGTCACCGGAAAGACAAAGCAACGGTCGCGGCGCACGGTCAGCCACATGACGGCACCGGGTTGCGGCAGAAAGACATTGGGCACCGTGGCCTTGAGCCGCGATCCGTCCTCCTCCAGTACGAATTCCACGAGGCTTTCGTTGCCCATGAAGCGCGCGCGTTCCACCACCGCCCGGGCCGGTGTGCCATCGGTCGCCGTGGGGCGCGGGCCTTTGCCCGCCCGGTCAAAGTCAATGCGCAGGTGTTGCGGGCGAAAGACGATATTCACCGGCGTGCCATCGGCCACACCGGGGGCGAGGAATTGGCCAAAGACCGTATCGGCCAGCGCCCCGGTCACCGTGGCCTCAAGCACATTGGCATCGCTGAAAAAGGCGACGGAGGCGCGGTCGACGGGCCGCGTATAGACGTTGTAGGGCGCGCCTTGCTGCACGATCTTGCCGTCGCGCATCAGCGCGATCTCATCAGCCATGCGCATCGCCTCGTCCGGCTCATGGGTGACCAGCAAAACGGCGGTGTCCTCTTCCTTGAGGATGCTCAGCGTCTCGTCACGGATGCCATCGCGCAGGCGGTTGTCGAGGCCGGAAAAGGGCTCATCCATCAGCATGATGCGCGGCTGCGGGGCCAGCGCGCGGGCCAGCGCCACGCGCTGCTGCTCCCCGCCCGAAAGCTGGTGCGGGTAGCCGTCGATATAGCGCAGCAGGTCCACCCGTTCGAGCAGTTCTTCGATCCGCGCGCGTTTCTCCTCACGCGTGCCTTTCTTGAGGCCAAAGCCCACGTTGTCGGCCACGCTCAGATGTGGGAACAGGGCGAAATCTTGGAACATCAGCCCGATCTCGCGCCGCTCGGGCGGGACGCGGAACATGGTGTCGCAGATCAGTTTGCCGTCGACATGGATCGTGCCGCTGTCTTGCATCTCCACACCTGCGATCATGCGCAACGTGGTGGATTTGCCGCAGCCCGAGGGGCCAAGCAGGCAGGTCACCTGCCCCGGCAAAATCTGCAGGGATACATCATCGACCACCTGCCGCCCGCCATAGGCGCGGCGCAGGTTGCGGATTTCCAGACGGGGGGTGGGGTCACTCATGGAGGCTGCGGTATCCGATCAAATCGCTCGGAAACCCAGCTATCAGCCCCGCCGCGCCCCCGCAAGCACCGCCGCGAACCCGGCCAGCAGCACGAAGATGCAGATCACCAACAATTGCTCGTATTTATGCCCCTCAGGGAGAAGTGCCGCGACCCATCCCCAACCCCGCGCGAAATAGGCCGCAGCCCCCAGCATCGCGGCGGCAAAGGCGGCAAGGTAGCTCCAGACCGGGATCGCGCGCCCCGCCACCAGCCCCACCAGCAGCACGGGGGTGAGGAACATCGAGGCGGTACCGCTCACCGCCACGGCATCAAAGAGCGTGGCGTTGCCCCAAAGCGTCAGCAGCGCACCAAGCGCCATGAACCCCGCCATCACCAGCCGCCCGCCCCTGAGGCTGCGCGGTGCGATGCGCCATTCCTCAACCATCAGCCGCGCGGCGGAGGCGAGCGCCGAGTCGAGCGTCGAGAGGGCCGAGACCAACAGCGACAGCATCAGTGCCACGAAGATCCAGCCCGGGAACATTTGCCCCCATGTGCCGATCAATTCACCCTCATAGGCCGCGCCGGTCAGGCTGGCTTGGATGCCGAAAAAGCCAAAGCCGATGATACAAAGCGTCGAAATCCAGAAGGCATGGAGGAAGGACGCCCAGGTGGTCGCCTCATCCGCCAGAAAGCCGCGGTCCATCATCACCGGGTCATGCGCCGGGTAGGAAAAGACCTGCAACAGCGCCACGACCAAGAGCACCCAGCCGTTGTAGGGGCCAGAGACTCCCCGCGCGCTCAGCACCGCGCCAAGCTCGAACCCCGGGCTGAGCAGCAGCGCCCCAAGCGCGAGACCGAAGACGACGAGAAAGACCAGCATCTGCACCACATCCGTACGCAGCGCGGCGGACAGCCCGCCCCACGCCGAATAGCCAAAGCCAAGGGCGGCGACGATCAGCACAGCAAGCGTGCCCGACCCGGGCCAGACGGCTTCGAAAATCAGCGCGACGACCAAGAGATTGGCAAAAACCTCAGACAGCAGCCGCAGCCCGATCACGAGGTTATAGGCCGCCGTCCCCGCGCTCCCGAAATGCCCCGCCAGCCAGTCCTGCACGGACCGCGCGCCGCCGCGCCGCAGGTGGCCGACGATGAAGCCACCCGTCAGGAAAGACCCGTAATAGGCCGCATAGGCCAGCGTGCCCGCGATGCCGTAGAAATAGCCCAAGATCGCCGCGTTCATCAGGCTGCGGGCGAAAATCCATGTGGTGACTTGGCTTAGCACCAGCACCCAAAGCCCCGGCGCGCGGCCTGCCGCATTGGCTCCGCCAAAGAAGCCTTCGACCGTCGCGCGGCGCGGTGCCACCAACAGGCTGGCAAGGATCACGGCAGCGAAAAGAAGGACAAGAACAGTGGTTTGCATGGGCGGCGGACCTTTTGCGAGAAGCTGATCCACAAGGGTTAGCCGCCGCCTGCAATCCGAGCCAGCACTGAAACCGCTGCTGTCAGGAATGTGATCCGCCGCGACGGGTCATGGCCGGGACACACGCCCCGGCCATGGAGGATTTACATGGTCAGATTGGTGCCGCCGCCATCCAGCAGCAGGTTCTGCCCCACGATGAAGCCCGCGTGCTGCGAACAAAGGAAGGCACAGGTCGCGCCGAACTCCTCACGCGTGCCATAGCGCCCCGCGGGGATGCCCGCCTGCCGCTCGGCGCGGGCCTCGTCCAGCGTGATGCCCTTTTGCTTGACCACATTGGCGTCGAGCGAATCTGCCCGGTCGGTCGCATGGATGCCCGGCAGAAGGTTGTTAATCGTGACCCCCTTGCCCGCCACCTGCCGCGCGGTGCCCGCGACATAGCCGGTAAGCCCGGTGCGGGCGGAGTTGCTCAGCCCCAAAACGGGGATCGGCGCGCGCACCGACTGGCTGGTGATGTTGACGACCCGGCCCCAGCGGCGCTCCATCATTCCGGGCACCAGCGCTTTGATCAGCGCGATGGGGGCCAGCATATTGGCGTCGAGCGCCTTGATGAAATCCTCGCGGTCCCAATCCTGCCACATGCCGGGAGGGGGGCCGCCCGCGTTATTGACCAGAATGTCACAGCCCTCTGCCGCCTTGATGACCAGCGCCTGCCCCTCTTCCGTGGCCACATCCGCCGCGACGGTGGTGACCTCGACGCCGTGTTCCTGACGGATGCGCTCGGCCGAAGCCTCAAGCGCCTCTGCGCCGCGGGCGTTCATCACAAGGTTCACCCCTGCCGCCGCCAGCGCCTCGGCGCAGCCAAGGCCGAGCCCCTTGGACGAGGCACAGACCAGCGCCTTCTTCCCTTTGATTCCCAAATCCATTTTGATTCCTCCTATGCATTTGCATATGCCTACCACGCCGCGCCGCCAATGCCAGCAAATCACCCGAGCCTTGACCCATCCGGGCCACAATTCTAGCCTATCTCACTGGCGAAAGCCCCAGAACCAAAGGCCCGTCATGTCCCGCAGCCGCACCGCCCCCGCACAGAACCTCGCCGTCTACCGCGCCGGGCAATTCCGCGCGAGCGATGGGGCCAATATGGGCGATGCGCTGTCCTTTGCCGCCGAATTGGTGCTGGATGATGTCTATGAGTTGGACCGCGCGGCAGAGCCGCAGCGCCTGTCCCTGTTAACCCTGCCCGGCGATCAATTCCGCCTTGCCGAGGATACCGGCGTGGGCCGCCCCGGGGGCGATCTGCATCTCGACAGCCTGCTGACGCTGATGTCACCCGACGGGCAGACCCAAGAGGCGCTGCTGCTGGTGGAGGTCGATCAACACGGTCACGCGGCAGAGGTTTACCTTTTGCCGCTTGGCCCGCTGACACCGCAGACGGGCTACCGGATCGTGGGCATCGACACCCAGACCGCGCGGCAAAAGTTCGGCCAGCTCGCCTGCGTTTCTTTCACGCGCGGCACCCATATCTCGCTCAGCACCGGAGAGCTACGGCCCATCGAAGACCTGCGCGTGGGGGACCGTATCCTGACCCGCGATGACGGGGTGCAAACCCTGCGCTGGATCGGGCAAAGTGCCCTGCGCGCGGTGGGCGAGTTTGCCCCGATCCGCATCCGCGCAGGCACGCTCAACAACGAGCACGACCTGATCGTCAGCCCCGATCACCGGCTTTTCATCTATCAACGCAGTGACGAGATGGGCGCGGGTCGGTCCGAACTGCTGGTCAAAGCGCGGCATCTGGTCAATGGCCACAGTGTGACGGTGCAGGACGGCGGATTCGTCGACTACTTCCAACTGCTCTTTGACGGGCATCAGATCATCTATGCCGAGGGGATCGCCGCCGAATCCATGTTGGTCGACAGCCGCACCCGATCGGTCCTGCCGCCGGAAATGTCCGAAGCCTTGGGCGAGGTGATCCCCGGCCATTCCGATCTGCCCCATGCCGGGCTTGATCTGGCAGAGGCTTTGCTAGACCGCCCCGACGCGGCGGCGCTGCTGCGCAAAGCCTCAACCCGTTAAGGCGCCTCGACGGCGTAGTGGAACTCCTCCCGGACGATCTTGCCGTCTTTGACGTGGTAAACGCCGATCTCTTCCATCTGGAACCGCTCACCGCTTTGCTTGTCGGTGGCATCGACCTTGAATATCGCGCTGAACTGGCTGTCGCCAAAGTAGAACGGGCCGATCACTTCGGTACTATGTTCCTCCATCGCGTTTTCCCACCAGTCGTGCTTGCCGTGGATCGCCTTGACCCCATGGGTCTCTCGCCCCTGTCCGCCCATATCGGCCGCCTCGACCGAGACGGCATTGTCGGCATAGAGCCGATCAAGGTTCGCACGCACCGCAGCATTTCCCGCGCGGCAGCCCGCGACCAATTCGCGGGCAATCTCTTTCAGTTCCATCGCATCCCCTCCATGTACCCCTTATGTTCTCATCCTACGCCACCCAGCGATTCGCAGCAATGGCCAGATTGCGCCCGGTCGCGGCGCGGCCTATATGGGTCGGATGTTGGACACGCCGCAAAACCGCCCCGCCCTGCCGCCCGAGATCGCGCGCCGTCGCACCTTTGCGATCATCAGCCACCCTGACGCGGGCAAAACCACGCTGACTGAAAAGTTCCTGCTGTTCGGCGGGGCCATTCAGATGGCCGGACAGGTACGCGCCAAGGGCGAGGCGCGGCGCACCCGCTCGGACTTCATGGCGATGGAAAAGGACCGGGGCATTTCCGTCTCGGCCTCGGCCATGTCCTTTGACTTCCATAGCGGTGACACCAACTACCGGTTCAACCTCGTCGACACGCCCGGCCACTCGGACTTTTCCGAAGACACCTACCGCACGTTGACGGCAGTGGACGCCGCCGTGATGGTGATCGACGGCGCGAAAGGCGTGGAAAGCCAGACGCAAAAGCTTTTTGAGGTCTGCCGGATGCGCGACCTGCCGATCCTCACCTTCTGTAACAAGATGGACCGGGAAAGCCGCGATACCTTTGAAATCATTGACGAGATTCAGGAAAACCTCGCCATTGACGTGACGCCCGCAAGCTGGCCCATCGGCGTGGGCCGCGATTTCGTGGGCTGTTATGACATGCTGCGCGACCGGCTGGAACTGATGGACCGCGCCGACCGGAACCGCGTCGCCGACAGCATCAAGATCGAAGGGCTGGACGACCCAAAGCTGGCCGAACACGTCCCCGCCGCCCTGCTTGAGAAACTGCGCGAAGACCTTGAAATGGCGCGCGAATTGCTGCCGCCGCTGGACCTCAAGGCGATGCACGAAGGCACGCTGACACCGATCTGGTTCGGCTCGGCCATCAACTCCTTCGGGGTGCGTGAATTGATGGAAGGCATCGCCAAATACGGGCCAGAGCCGCAGATCCAAGCTGCCACCCCGCGCCAGATCCTGCCCGAAGAGAAAAAGGTCGCGGGCTTTGTCTTCAAGGTGCAGGCCAATATGGACCCCAAGCACCGCGACCGTGTGGCCTTTGTCCGCCTCGCCTCGGGGCATTTCGAGCGTGGCATGAAAATGACCCATGTGCGCACGAAAAAGCCGATGACGGTGTCCAACCCGGTCATGTTCCTCGCCTCCGACCGCGAGCTGGCCGAAGAGGCTTGGGCCGGTGACATTATCGGCATCCCCAACCACGGGCAGCTGCGCATCGGTGACACGCTGACCCAAGGCGAAGCGCTCCGCGTGAGCGGCATCCCCTCCTTCGCGCCCGAATTGCTGCAATCGGTCCGCGCGGGCGATCCGCTGAAGGCAAAACACCTTGAAAAAGCGCTGATGCAATTCGCCGAAGAAGGTGCTGCAAAAGTGTTCAAACCCTCGATCGGTTCGGGGTTTGTCGTGGGCGTCGTCGGCCAGTTGCAATTCGAAGTGCTCGCCAGCCGGATCGAGTTGGAATATGGCCTGCCGGTTCGGTTTGAGCCGTCTCAGTTCACCTCGGCCCGTTGGGTGAACGGTACGAAGCAAGCCGTTGATAAGTTTATCGATAGTAACAAACAGCACATCGCGCATGACCATGATGGCGACATCGTTTACCTGACCCGCCTGCAATGGGACATCGACCGCGTAGAGCGCGATTACCCGGATGTGAAGCTGACCGCGACCAAGGAAATGATGGTGTAAAACGGCCCGCCCCCGGGGGCAGAAAACCTTGATTTCGGGGCCGATCATGGCATTCTAACCCCAACTGGGGAGACGCGATGACGACGACGACGAAATGGGGGCTGGTTGCCACGATCCTGGCCCCCGCAGAGGAGATACGACGCTTTGCCGGCTACCATTTGGAGGCGGGCGCGCATCGCCTCTACTTATACCTCGATGCCGAAAACCCAGAGGCTTTCGAAAGCCTGAAGGCCCATCCGAAAATCCGTGTCACCACCTGCGATGACGCCTATTGGCAAAGGCTTTGCGGCAAACGTCCGCAAAAGCATCAAGTCCGTCAAAGCCAGAACGCGACCCGCGCCTATAACCGGGCAGATGATGTGGATTGGCTGATCCATATGGATGTGGACGAGTTCCTCGTCTCTGACCGGCCCGTGGACGAGGTGCTTGCCACCCTGCCCCCGGCACAAAAAATCACCCGCATCCGCCCGATGGAGGCTTTGGCCGGGGATGGCACGGCCTTCAAAGCCTTCATTCCGAACGGCCCCGAGCGCGCCCAGATCGTCTCGGCGCTTTACCCGACCTATGGTGACTACGTCAAAGGCGGTTTTCTGAGCCATTTGGCCGGGAAAGTTTTCGTTCGCACCGGCATGGCGGAGGTGCGGCTCCAGATCCACAACGCTTTTCAGAACGATACGATGATCGACGGGCCAGAGCAGCAGCCCGGCATTGATCTCGCGCATCTTCACGCGAAAAGCTGGCCGGAGTGGCTCGCCGCCTATCGCTACCGGCTGGAAAAAGGCTCCTACCGCGCCGATCTGGCTCCGAACCGCCCCCGCGATCGCGGCGGATTGTCGATGCATGAACTCTTCTCCATGATCGAATCCGAAGGGGGTGAGCCGGGATTGCGCGCCTTTTTTGATGAGGTCTGCGCCGACACGCCTGAGCTGCGCGAAACGTTGAAGGACCACGGTCTGCTGCGTCTCGCCGATCTCGACCTTGATGCAAAGGTGTCGCGCCATTTCCCAAGTTAAGCGCTTGAGAGGGCAAGTGTTTGACGGCTGGGCCGCAACTTGCTATGCGCTTTCGCAACATGCCGCGGCAAATGCCGCCCTTGGGCCATTCGGGCCGGCTTGTATTGCTGCCGCGGGCCAAGTCAGTGTCCGCTCAACTCGGACGCACATGACAAAATTTACCGATCTGAACCTGAATGCCAAGGTCCTCAAAGCTATTGATGAGGCTGGCTACGAATCGCCCACACCTATTCAGGCGGGCGCCATTCCCCCCGCTCTTGAAGGTCGTGACGTCTTGGGCATCGCCCAGACCGGCACCGGCAAAACAGCCAGCTTCACGCTGCCGATGCTGTCACTTCTCGCCCGTGGCCGGGCGCGCGCGCGGATGCCGCGGAGCCTCGTGCTCTGCCCCACGCGGGAGTTGGCCGCACAGGTGGCCGAGAACTTCGACACCTATTCCAAGCATCTGAAACTGACCAAAGCGCTGCTCATTGGCGGCGTCTCCTTCAAAGAGCAGGACAAGCTGATCGACAAGGGCGTCGACGTACTGATCGCCACACCGGGCCGCCTTCTGGATCATTTCGAGCGCGGCAAGCTGATCCTGTCGGACGTCAAGGTCATGGTCGTGGACGAAGCCGACCGGATGCTCGACATGGGCTTTATCCCGGACATTGAGCGGATCTTCGGCCTCACGCCCTTCACCCGGCAAACGCTGTTCTTTTCGGCCACCATGGCGCCCGAGATCGAGCGGATCACCAACACCTTTCTCAGCAACCCTGAGCGGATCGAAGTGGCGCGTCAGGCGACCACGAGCGAGAATATCGAACAGGGCGTCGTCATGTTCAAAGGCTCGCGCAAGGACCGCGAGGCGAGCGAGAAGCGCAAGCTGCTGCGCCTGCTGATCGACGCCGAAGGCGAGAAATGCACCAACGCGATCATCTTCTGCAACCGCAAGATGGACGTGGATATCGTCGCTAAGTCGTTAAAGAAATACGGCTATGACGCAGCCCCGATCCACGGCGATCTGGACCAGAGCCAGCGGACCAAAACGCTCGAAGGGTTCCGGGGTGGCGAGTTGCGCTTCCTCGTGGCTTCCGACGTTGCAGCGCGTGGCCTTGATGTGCCAAGCGTGAGCCATGTCTTCAACTTCGACGTGCCGAGCCATGCCGAAGACTACGTTCACCGCATTGGCCGCACCGGCCGCGCGGGCCGCGATGGCAAGGCGATCATGATCTGCCAGCCGCGCGACGAGAAGAACTTCGAGGATGTCGAGCGTCTGGTGCAAAAGGAAATCCCGCGCATCGAAAACCCGCTTGGCAAAGCCAAACCCGCCGAGGAGACCTCCGACGCACCGGCCAAGTCCGATGACAAGCCCAAACGGACCCGCTCGCGCAGCCGCAAGGCCGACAAGCCCGTCGAGGCCCCCGCCGAGGGCAAGCAACCGCAGGCCGAGAAGGCTGAGACCAAGGTCGACGCCAAAACCGACGATAAAGCGCAGCCCGAAAAGGCAGAGGCCACGCAGGACGAGCGCAAGTCGGGCCGCGGCAACAAGGACGAGAAGAAGTCGCGCGGCGGACGTGGCCGGGGCGACAAACGGGGCGGCAATGACAACCGTGTCGTCGGTCTGGGCGATCACACGCCAGACTTCATCGGTCTAAGCTTCCGCGAACGCATCTGAACCCCGCCACCGCGGGCATGAATTCGCCGCCGATCCCCGCCGGGATTGGCGGCTTTTTCGTCTGTGCTATGTGAGAGGAAACCCCTCGGATAGGACCATCATGCTGCGCCCCGCCCTCTTCGCCCTCGCCCTTGCCCTGACCGCCCTTACCGCCGCCCCCGCCAGCGCCGAACGCTGCCGGGCCGAGGTCAATGGCGCCGAAGTTGTGGTGGAGGCCGAGAATTTCGCCAATTTCGCCGAAGAAGTCGGCACCCGCGAGCGTCTGATGAATTGGCCTGCGCGGAAGTGGAGCAAGCTTTGGGGCACGCCGCCCGCCTGCGACAGCGGGGTGCTGTTCGACTACCTCGCCACCACTGTGCCGCTGGATCAGATCGACGGCTACTGCCTGACCGCCACGCCCGAAGACGGGCACTTCTTGATCCCCGGCGCGCGGAACTATCGCGGCTATTGCAAGAAGACTTTCTGCGAGCGGGTGAACACCACCAAGGAAGAGACTGTCGAGATCAGCAAGAACATCGCGCGCTCCGCCGTTGACAGGCTCAGCCAGCCGGACAACCTCCGCGCCGTGGCGCATAAATCGGGGGCGTTCATTTTGACGGGAGGGGCCTCTGCCCTCAGCGCCAATTTGGCGACGACAGGCAGCACGCTAGCCACTGCCCTGTCGACCCCCGCCGCCCTTGCGGCCACGGGGGTAAGCGTGGTCGCGGTGGGCGGCGCGGTCTATATGTGCAGCGGTGAGGCGGAGGTCAGCTCAGACGGCTGACCACCACGGTGACTTCGGGCTTCTTGCCGATTTCGTCATAGGACGACTGCCGCGCGACCTTTTTCAAACCGTCATTCAGCTTGTCGTCATCCCGCAGGGTTGCGGCTTTCTGACGGTTCAGCCATTGGCTGAGGTCTTGTTCCAGCACATCGACGAGCGGCGCGTTGGAGCGGCCCGTTTCCGGCAGGCCCATCAGATCGACCCAAGGCTCACCCAAAGGCTCGTCATCGGTATCGAGGATCAGCGTCACCGTGGCATGGCCGTTCAGCGCCATGCGGATACGGTCGCGGATCACACCATCCAGCGCGCCGACCTGAACCGAACCGTCTAGATACATGCGGCCCGTGTCGACATGTTCGACCACCTTGGGCTGGTTGCCCGACAGATCCACCATCATGCCGTTCACAGCCAGAACGCCGGTGATGCCCTTGGCATCGGCGATCTTGACGTGTTCGCGCAGGTGGCGATGCTCCCCATGCATGGGGATCAGGACCTGAGGCTTCACGATGGCATGCAGCGTTTCAAGATCGGGGCGGTTGGCATGGCCCGAAACGTGGTAGAGGCCCGAGGAGTCATCAACGACATCCACGCCCTTTTCCGAGAACTGGTTGATGATGCCGATCACGCCACGCTCATTGCCCGGAATGGTTTTCGACGAAAAGAGGAAGAGATCGCCCTCTTTCAATTCGATCCCCTGATACTTGCCCCGGGCCAGTTGCGCCGAGGCCGCGCGGCGTTCCCCTTGGCTGCCTGTGACCAGCAACATCAGGTTCTCGCGCGGGATGGCGCGGGCATTCTCGGGCGAGATGACGGGCGGGAAGTCTTTCATCACACCGGTCTGGATCGAGGCTTCGACCATGCGGTTCATCGCCCGGCCCAAGAGCACGATAGACCGCCCTGCCCGCGCACCGGCTTCGGCCAGCGTTTTGACCCGCGCCACGTTGGAGGCGAAGGTGGTGGCGACGACCATCCCCTCGGCGCTGCTCACGAGCTTTTCGATCTCCGGGCCCACGGTGGCTTCGGAGCGACCGGGATGGGCAGAGAAGACATTCGTGCTGTCGCAGATCAACGCCTTCACGCCATCCTTGCAGACCTCGGCCCAAAGCGCGTCGTAAAAGGCTTCGCCGACACCCGGCGTGCGGTCGATCTTGAAGTCGCCGGAGTGGATCGTGCGCCCCTCGGGCGTGTCGATGACCATGGCGGAGGATTCGGGGATCGAATGCGAGATCGGCAGGAAGCCCACTTTGAACGGGCCTGCGGTGATCTGCTCGGGCCATGCGCTGACGGTGGTGACCGCATCCTCGGGATGGCCGTGTTCGGACATCTTCCGGCGGGCGATATTGGCGGTAAAGGCGCGCGCATAGATCGGCGCCTTCAGCACCTCATAGGAATGCGCAATGGCACCGATGTGATCTTCGTGGGCGTGGGTGATAAAGATCGCCTCGATCTGATCGCGGCGTTCTTTCAGCCAAGTGATGTCGGGCAGGATCAGGTCCACGCCCGGCGTGCTGTCCATATCCGGAAAGGCGACACCGATGTCGACGACGATCAGCCGCTCTTTCCCGGGCTTACCGTAGCCATAGACATAGGCGTTCATGCCAATTTCACCCGCCCCACCGAGGGGCAGATAGATAAATCGTTCGCTGCTCATATTATTCAGCTTTGTCCTTATTGTAATCGTGGATCACGGTCAGCCCGTGCATCGTGAGTTCATCTTGATAATCATCGAACAGGTCGACTGCCTGCTGAAACAGCGGTGCCAGACCCCCCGTGGCGATAACGCGCATGGGTCTTGCACGTTCCGCCCTTATCCGCTCACATATCTCACGAACCAGTCCGACATAACCCCAAAAGACACCGGACTGCATGCAGGCCACCGTATTGGTGCCAATCACAGACGGCGGTTTCGAGATATCGACATGCGGCAAAGCGGCGGCGGCGTTGTGCAGCGCCTCTAGGCTGAGGTTCACCCCCGGCGCGATCACCCCCCCGATATATGCCCCGTCATCGGCCACCACGTCAAAGGTCGTGGCCGTGCCGAAATCCACCACGATCAGGTCGCCGCCATAGAGGTCATAGCCTGCCACGGTGTTCACCAACCGGTCCGGTCCGACCTGCGTCCCCTCGTCCACACGCACGTCGATGGGCAGTGCGCAGCCCGGCTTTCCAACAACGAAAGGTCGCGTGTTAAAGTAACGATCCCCCAGAACGCGCAGGTTGAACACCACCCGCGGCACCGTCGAGCTGATGATCATATCTGTGATGTCGGCGTCGATATTCTGGAGCCGCATCAATGTATTGAGCCAAACGTAGTACTGGTCGGCAGTGCGTTTCCATTCGGTCGACGTGCGCCATGTGGCGATGAACGCATCCCCGTCCCAGATAGAGAACACGGTGTTGGTATTGCCGCAGTCGATTGCCAGAAGCATGCTGCCTCCCCTCCCCCGATTCTAGAAAAACACGTCCGCCGCGGTGATGGGCACCGGGCCGTCGCGGGTGCGCAGGATCAGATTGCCTGCGCTGTCTACATCTTCGAAAACGCCGGTCATCTCGTCGCGCATGGTGCGCGCGGTAATGACCTCTCCGAGCCGCGCGGCATGGGCGAGCCATGCGCTGCGGATCGTGCTGAACCCATAGGTCGTGAACTGCTCTTCCAGACCGGCGTATTCCCGCGCAAGCACGTCAAGGAACTCTTCCGCGCGCACGTTCCCCCCCCGCCTCGCGCAGGGTCACCGCAGGCAACGCGCGGGGCTCAAGGCTGCCCGCCGCCGGTCCATGCGCAAGGTTCACGCCGATGCCGATGGCCAGATGTTCACCCACGCTCTCCAGCAAGATGCCGGCGACCTTGCCGCCGCGCAGCAGAACGTCATTCGGCCACTTGAGCGCAAAAGCGTCCTCCCGCCCCGTCACTGCGACGAATGCGCGATAGAGCGCGAGCGAGGCCACGAAAGAGCGCAGCGCGGCGACGCCCGGCGGCTCTTTGCGCGGCATCATCAGGGTGGCCGCGAAATTGCCGCGGGGTGTGGCCCAGCTCCGGCCCCGACGCCCGCGCGCCGCCGTCTGCTCCAGTGCCAAGATCCAAGTCGGCGCGGTCAGCTCTTGCTGTAACCGCGCCGCCTCTGAGAGGGTGGAATCGAGCGTGTCATAGACGCGCCGGCCATAGCCTTCCGGCCAAGGGGTCATGCGCGTCTCTGGCCGATCTCGTGCCGCACCGCTCAGTTCACCAGCGATGCCGCAGCCGATGCGGCCAAGCCTTCGACGCCGAACATATTGGCAATACCGACGATCATGATGACGGCAGAGGCCATCAGCACCACGGTCAGCACGCCGCCGTTTTGGTGGTCGAGCGTGTCCGAACGCTCTTCGCCGAAGTACATGTAAAAGACGATCCGCAGGTAGTAATAGGCACCGATCACACTGGCGATCACGCCCGCGATGGCCAGCCATGTCATATTGGCGTCATAGGCCGCGCGCAGCACATAGAACTTGCCGAAGAAGCCCAGCATCGGCGGCACGCCCGCCAGGCTGAACAGCAACACCAGCATCGCCAGCGCCCGGCCCGGGTTGGTCTTGGCATACATATTGAGCAGGGTAATATCGGTCACCGGCGCGCCGTCTTTCTGCATCAATAGGATAAAGGCGAAGGTGCCGAGGTTCATGGTCACATAGATCGCCATATAGACCAGCATCGCCTGCACGCCAAAGGCGGTGCCCGCGGCCAGACCCATCAACGCATAGCCAATATGCGCGATGGAGGAGAAGGCCATCAGACGTTTGATATTGGTCTGACCGATCGCGGCGACCGAGCCAAAGAACATCGACAGAACCGACAGCAGCGCGACGATCTGGGTCCAGTCACTGACGATCTGGCCAAAGGCGTCATGCATCACCCGGGCGAAGAGACCCATCGCCGCAACCTTGGGCGCCGTGGCAAAGAAAGCCGCGATCGGCGTGGGCGCGCCCTCATAGACGTCCGGTGTCCACATGTGGAAGGGCACGGCGGAGACTTTGAAGGCCAGACCGGAGATCAAGAAGACCAGACCAAAGAGCAAGCCAAGCGATGTGCCGCCCGTCTGCGCCGTGGTGATGATGCCCGCGAACAGCGTGGTCCCGGCGTAGCCATAGACCAGCGATGCACCATAGAGCAGCAGGCCCGAGCTGAGTGCGCCGAGCACGAAATACTTCAAACCCGCTTCAGTGGATTTAACCGAGTCGCGGCGCAGGGAGGCCACGACGTAAAGCGCCAGCGATTGCAGCTCGAGGCCCATGTAGAGCGCCATCAGGTCGCCTGCGGAGACCATCATCATCATGCCGACGACGGCCAAGGCCACAAGCATCGGATACTCGAACCGCAGCAAGCCGCGCAGTTTCATGTAGTTTTCCGACATGACCAAGACGGCAGCGGCCGAAAGCAGGATCGTCACCTTGGCGAAACGGGCGAAAGTGTCGTCGATGAACATGCCGTGGAAGGCGATATTGGTGGTGCCGTCGCCAGACATGGCCACCCAACCGGCCAGCAGCACCATCACCACCGCGGTCACCCAGACGAGCACCCCGGCGGCCTTGTCTTTCGACGTATAGACCGCGCCGAGAAGGCCGAGCAGGGCAAAGCCCGCAAGGACGATCTCAGGCAGAATGATGTTCAGATCAGCGGATATCATGCGCCAAGTCCTTCTTAATGCGAGGCATCGGCGGTCTGCACGGCGGTATCAGCCGCCTCCAGCGCCATGTCGTAATTTTCAATCAGGGCCGCCACGGAGGGCCCGATCATGTCCAGCACCAGCGCCGGGTAGACGCCGAGGATCAGGGTCATCGCCACCAGCGGGGCAATGATCCATTTCTCACGCGGGGTCATGTCAGTGATCGCCTTGAGGCTTTCCTTGATCAGGTCACCCATCACCACGCGGCGGTAGAGCCACAGCGCGTAGGCCGCGGAGAAGATCACCCCGGTCGTCGCCACAGCTGCCACCCAAGTGTTCACTTGGAAAGTCGCCATCAGCGTCAGGAATTCACCCACGAAGCCCGATGTGCCCGGAAGGCCCACATTGGCCATGGTGAAGAACATGAAGACCAGCGCATAGGCGGGCATCCGGTTCACCAGACCGCCATAGGCGTCGATCTCACGGGTGTGCATCCGGTCATAGATCACGCCAACGCTGAGGAAGAGCGCGCCAGAGATGAAACCGTGGCTGATCATCTGGAAGATCGCCCCATCGACACCCTGCTGATTGGCCGCAAAGATGCCCATGGTCACAAAACCCATATGCGCGACCGAGGAATAGGCGATCAGCTTTTTCATGTCCTGCTGCACCAGCGCCACCAGCGAGGTGTAGACGATGGCGATGGCCGACATCCACAGGATCAGCGGCGTCATCACCTCGGCCCCCACTGGGAACATCGGCAAAGAGAAGCGCAGGAAGCCGTAGCCGCCCATCTTGAGCAGGATCGCCGCCAGCACCACGGAGCCTGCGGTCGGCGCCTGAACGTGGGCATCGGGCAGCCAAGTGTGCACAGGCCACATCGGCATTTTCACCGCGAAGCTGGCGAAGAAGGCGAGGAACATCAGCGTCTGCATGCCGCCGACGATCTGGATGCCCAGAACCTCAAAGCTCTCGGAGCCGAAGTTATGCGTGAGCAGGCTGATCTCGCAGCCGCCGATGCAGGTTGTGCCCGCTTCGGTGAACATCGCCACCATCGCGACCAGCATCAAAACCGAGCCGAGGAAGGTATAGAGGAAAAATTTGAAGCTCGCGTAGATACGCTCTTTCCCGCCCCAGATGCCGATGATCAGGAACATCGGGATCAGGCCCGCTTCGAAGAAGAGGTAGAAGAGCACCAGATCCAGCGCCATGAAGACGCCCAGCATCAGGGTCTCCAAAAGCAGGAAGGCGATCATATACTCCTTGACGCGATGCTCGACGTTCCAGCTTGCCGCGATGACCAGCGGCATCATGAAGGTCGTGAGCATCACGAAAAGGATCGAGATGCCGTCGACGCCGAGGCGGTATTTCAGGCCCAAGAGCCAGTCGGCCTCATCCACGAATTGGAAATCGGTGTTCGACGGGTCGAACTCGAACAACACGAAAAGCGAGATCAGGAAGGTGACCGTCGTGGTGATGAAGGCCAACCATTTCGCATTGCGCCCGGCGGCAGCATCATCGCCCCGCAGGAAGATCGCAAGGATCAACGCTGCGAATGCCGGAATGAATGTGATGATTGAAAGCAGATGCGTGTCCATCAGTTCGCTCCTCCGCTCATCGTCATCCATGTCACCAGAACGGCGATGCCGATCACCATGGCGAAGGCATAGGTGAAGATATAGCCCGTCTGAGCCTTACCCGCGAGGCGGGTGAAGAAGGGGATGATCCCCATGGCGACGCCATTGAGCGTGCCGTCGATCACAGTGCCATCGCCGCGTTTCCACAGGAACCGGCCGATCGTTTTGGCAGGACGCACGAAAATCACGTCGTAAACCTCATCAAAGTACCATTTGTTTTTCAGGAACAGGTAAAGCGGGCGTTGGTTTGCCGCCAGCCGTCCCGGGACGGTCGGGCTCCAGATATAGAACCACAGGGCCATGACCAGACCGGCCAGCATCGCGATGAAGGGCGAGACCTTGACCCATTTCGGCGCGGCGTGGGCGTCTTCCAGCACATGGTTGTCGGGTGCGAAGTAAAGCGCCCCCTCGCCCGGCGCACCGCCGAAGGCTTCGTGATGGGTGCCTGCGTCTTGGTGGCCTTCGACCAGCGCATCGGCGCCATGGTCGCCATCGACCGGGCCAGTTGCGCCGTGGTCATCCTCGGCCCCTTCGACATGATCGTCGCCGTGCCCTGCCATCTCGGCCATCGGGATGCCGTAGAACTTGCCGACCTGATCCGCGTGACCAAAGAAGCTGCCGTACCAGATCATCCCGGCAAAGACCGAGCCGAGCGCCAGAACGCCAAGCGGGATCAGCATGACCATCGGGCTTTCATGCGCATGCTCATGCGTGTGCTTGTTGCCGCGCGGCTTGCCAAAGAAGGTCAGGAAGATCAGGCGCCAGCTGTAGAAGCTCGTCATCGCCGCAGCGATTACAAGAAGCCAGAAGCCATACATCGACCCACCGCCCCAAGCGCTCTCGATAATCGCGTCCTTCGACAGGAAGCCCGCGAAACCGATATGCGTGAGCGGAATGCCGACGCCGGTGATCGCCAGCGTGCCGATCATCATCGCCCAGAAGGTATAGGGGATCTTTTTGCGCAGACCGCCGTAGTTGGTCATGTCCTGCTCATGGTGCATCGCATGGATGACCGAGCCCGCGCCCAAGAAGAGCATCGCCTTGAAGAAGGCGTGCGTGAAGAGGTGGAACATCGCCGCCGAATACATGCCCACGCCCGCGGCCACGAACATATAGCCAAGCTGCGACATGGTCGAATAAGCAATGACGCGTTTGATATCGGTCTGCACAAGGCCGATGGTCGCGGCAACAAAGGCAGTAGTGGCGCCGATCACGGTGACAAAGGCCATCGCCTCGGGCGCGAATTCCATCACAGGCGACATGCGGCAGACAAGGAAAACACCCGCTGTCACCATGGTCGCGGCGTGGATCAGCGCCGACACAGGCGTCGGGCCTTCCATCGCGTCAGGCAGCCATGTGTGCAGGAAAAGCTGCGCCGATTTACCCATCGCGCCGAGGAACAGCAGGAAGGCGATCAGGTTCGCCGCGTTCCAGTCGTTCCACAGGAAGGTGACAGACTGTTCGGCCAGATCGGGTGCGGCGGCAAAGATATCGTCAAAGCGGATCGAGTCCGTCAGCATGTAAAGGCCAAAGATACCCAGCAGGAAGGCAAAGTCCCCCACCCGGTTGACCACAAAGGCTTTCATCGCCGCGGCATTGGCCGACGGCTTGCGGAAGTAGAAGCCGATCAGCAGGTAGGAGGCCACGCCCACGCCTTCCCAGCCAAAGAACATCTGCACGAGGTTGTCGGCGGTCACCAGCATCAACATCGCGAAGGTGAAGAAAGACAGATAGGCGAAGAACCGAGGGCGATAGCTTTCGTTATCGCGGAAGTTTTCGTCATGGGCCATGTAGCCGAAGGAATAGAGGTGTACGAGGCTGGACACCGTGGTGATAACGATCAGCATGATCGCGGTCAGACGGTCGAGCCGGATCGCCCAATCTGTGCTCAGCGTGCCACTTTCAATAAAGCGCAGGATCTGAATTTGCTCGGCTGGGCCGTCCAGCGTCAGGAAGACCACCCAAGACAGGAAGGCGGCAAGGAACAGCAGCCCGGTGGCGATCCACTGGGCAGCCTTCTCACCGATGATCTTCCAGCCGAAACCGCAGAGGATGGCACCCACCAGCGGGGCGAATAGGATCGTGGTTTCCATTGCCTCAGCCCTTCATCACGTTGACATCTTCCACCGCGATCGAGCCACGGTTGCGGAAGAAACAGACCAAAATGGCGAGGCCGATGGCGGCCTCGGCGGCAGCGACGGTAAGCACGAAAAGCGTGAAGACCTGCCCCGTCAGATCACCAAGGAAGCTGGAAAAGGCAACGAGGTTGATGTTCACCGCGAGCAGCATCAATTCGATGCTCATCAGCAGAATGATCACGTTCTTGCGGTTCAGGAATAGCCCGAAGATGCCGATGACAAACAGCGTCGCCGCCACTGTCAGGTAATGCTCAAGTCCGATCATGTCGTCCCTTACGTTCCCGCCCCTTGATGGGCTTTGGTCGCGCCCCATCTGAGGGGGCTTTTAGTATCACTTTGCCCCGGCTGCCACCGGGATTGCCGAAGCTTTAGCCGATAAAGCTGTAGCCGCCGAAAAACACGACGATCAACACCACGACCAGTACCACGATTGTTGTTCTCGACATTTCGACGTCCCTTCTCTCTCTTGGTTCAGCCGTTCTCTTTCAAAGAGCACGGCCCCGGAATTTTCAAAAAATTCCGTTAGTTAAAGGCCCTGCCCCGACTTCACGTCGCGCAGCTCCATCGCCTTGGCCGGGTCCCGCATCATCTGGGCCACCACATCTTGGCGCTTCACATCCTTACGATGACGCAGTGTCAGCACGATCGCCCCGATCATCGCCACCAGCAGGATCAGACCCGCCAGTTGGAACAGCAGGAAGTAACGATCATAGAGCAGCAGGCCGAGGGCTTCGGTGTTGAACCGCGCGGGATCAATCGCATTGGCCCGCAGGCTCTCTGCCGCCGCGCTCTGCTCCCATGCGCCAAAGGCCATGACGAATTGCATCAGAATCACCAGCCCGATCAGCAGCGCCAGCGGCATGTAGCGCGCCATCTCGGCCTTGAGTTCGGCGAAGTCCACGTCAAGCATCATGACGACGAAGAGGAAGAGCACCGCCACCGCGCCCACATAGACGATGACCAGCAGCATCGCCACGAACTCCGCGCCGAGCAGAACAAAGAGCCCCGCCGCCGAAAGGAAGGACAGGATCAGCCAAAGCACCGAATGCACCGGGTTGCGGCTGATCACCGTAAACAGCCCGCCGGTGATAACGCTGATCGCGAAGAGGTAAAATGAAAAGACCGTCATGCGCCGTCTTCCTTCTTGGTATCTTTTTCTTCGTCGAGGACCGATTGAGCCAGTTCCAAGGCCCGGGTCATCGCGGGAAGCCCGGCAAAGACCGACATCTGGCTGATCGTCTCGACGATATGTTGTTTCGTGGCCCCCGCCTCGCGCGCGTGGCGCACGGTTTGGCGAAGGGCCATGTCATTCTGCGCGCCCTGCATGGTCAGCCCAGCAAGGGTCAAAAGCAGCCGCGTCCGCGCGTCCAGCCCGCCCTTGTTGACCGTGTCGCCGAACCAGAAATCCATCATTTCCTTCGGCATGGTGCCCATCATCGCCTCGAACCCTTTAGGCGAAAAAGCATCCATCGCTGGAAAGGCTTTCGCCATCTCCTGCGCTTGCTTCATCATCGCATCAAAAGGGTTCTTGGGGTCGCTCATCTGTAGGGCGCGTCCATTTCGAGGTTGCGGGCAATCTCAGCTTCCCAGCGTTCGCCGTTGTCCAAAAGCTTGGCCTTGTCGTAGTAAAGTTCTTCGCGGGTCTCGGTCGAGAATTCGAAGTTCGGGCCTTCGACAATGGCATCCACCGGGCAGGCTTCTTGGCAGAAACCACAGTAGATGCATTTGGTCATGTCGATGTCATAGCGCGTGGTGCGGCGGCTGCCGTCTTCGCGGGCTTCGGCGTCGTCGATGGTGATCGCCTGCGCGGGGCAGATCGCTTCGCACAGCTTGCAGGCAATGCAGCGTTCCTCCCCGTTGGGATAACGGCGCAGCGCATGCTCCCCACGGAAGCGGGGCGACAGCGGCCCCTTCTCATGCGGGTAGTTCAGCGTGGTTTTTGGCGCAAAGAAATAGCGCATCCCCAGCATGAACGCCTTGGCGTAATCTGCCAGCAGGAAATATTTCGCGGCGCGGGTGTAATCAGTCGCAGCCATATCAGCCCCCTACGGTCCAGCGGGCGTAGATGCCCCAGAACCAATCGAATTTTGCAGCGAATGCCACGAAGACCACCCAGAAGAGCGAGAAGGGAAGGAAGACTTTCCACCCCAGCCGCATCAGCTGGTCATAGCGGTAGCGCGGCGTGATAGCCTTCACCATGGCGAACATGAAGAAGACCATCAGCATCTTGATGAACATCCAGAAGAAGCCATCGGGCAGGAAGGGCACCGGCGACAGCCAGCCACCGAAGAACATCAGCGACACCAGCGCGCACATCAGCACCACGGCCACCAGCTCGCCAATCATGAAGAGCAGGAAGGGTGTCGAGGAATATTCCACCTGATACCCCGCGACGAGTTCCGATTCCGCTTCCGGCAGGTCGAAGGGCGGGCGGTTGGTCTCCGCCAGCGCCGAGATGAAGAACAGGATCAACATCGGGAAATGCGGCAGGAAGTACCAGTTCAGCAGACCCCAGTCGCCATCCTGCGCCGCCACGATGGAGGAAAAGTTCATCGAACCGGTCGAGAGGATCACGCCGATGATGATCAGACCGATCGACACTTCATAAGAGATCATCTGCGCGGCGGAGCGCAGGGAGCCCAGGAACGGGTATTTCGAGTTCGACGCCCAACCGCCCATGATCACGCCGTAAACCTCGAGCGAGGAGACGGCGAAGACATAGAGGATCGCCACGTTGATGTCCGACAGGATCCAACCGTCGTTAAACGGGATCACCGCCCAAGCGATCATTGCCATGACAAAGGAAATCATCGGCGCGAGGAAGAAAACCCCCTTGTCTGCGCCCGCCGGAACCACCACTTCCTTAACAATATATTTGAGGAAGTCGGCAAAACTTTGCAGCAGGCCGAAGACGCCCACGACATTGGGGCCGCGGCGCATCATCACGGCGGCCCAGATCTTGCGGTCGGCATACATGAGGAAGGCCAGCGCCAGCAGCAACGGCACCACCAGCAGCAACACCTGCCCAACCGTCAGCAGGGCAATGCCAAGCCCGGTCGTGTAAAAGAAATCAGCCATAAGTCCTCACACCGTCGGAATGCCGCGTTCCGCGCATTGAAACGCGGTCACTTCGGCATCAATTGTCTTCAAGCCTTTGGGCAGGCTCGGCGAGATTGTGTAAACAGCATCTGCCCGCCATATGCCACCCTCTTCGCTCACATTTGTCCGCACATGACGCGCAAATCCGTAGCCCCGGATCAGCGTGTATTGCGCGGCGGCGCATTCGGCGTAGTCCGACACGTCCTGCGCCGAAAGCGCCTTGGTCATCGCCACGTTGAATTGCACCAAATCACCGTCCAAAAGCTGGGTTTCGACCCCCTTGTAATCGGGGATAAAATCCTCGGCCACCGGCACCTGCGGTTCGCAGGCGGCCAGTAGCATCAAGGGGGCCAGCGCCATTGTTCTCACTCCGCCGCCATCGGTTCGGCCCGGCGCGCGGCGGCCAGTGCCGACAGTTCCGCCATCAACTGGCTGGCCCGCGCGATCGGGTTGGAGAGATAGAAGTCACGCACCGCAGGCGCGAAAGACGCATTGCCCAGCTTGCCCGCCGGCAGCGCGTTCCATTCGTTTTCCGGCACCTCATCGACATTCGCCATATGCGGCACGGCCTCGGTCAGCTTGCGGCGCAGCTCGACGATGGAATCATAGCCCAGTTGCGCGCCCATCTCAGCCGAAAGCGCCCGGAGAATCGCCCAGTTCTCTTTCGCCTGCCCCGGGGCAAAGCCTGCGCGCAGCGCCAGCTGCGGACGGCCTTCGGTGTTGACGAAAAGCCCCGGCTCCTCGGTATAGGCAGCACCCGGCAGGATGATGTCGGCACGGTGCGCGCCGCGGTCGCCGTGGCTGCCTTGGTAGATCACGAAGGGGCCTTCGCCGATCTCGATCTCATCGGCGCCGAGGTTGTAGATCACCTCCGCCGCGTTCACGTCGTCCATACCGTTTTCGGCCACGGCACCGATGTCCATCGCGCCGACGCGCGATGCGGCGGCGTGCAAAACCATCAGCTTGCTCTTGGTCTTCTCGGCCAGTTCCATCGCTTTCGCCAGAACCGCCGAGCCATCGGCTTCGCGCAGGGCGCCTTGGCCGACGACAATCACCGAAGGTTGCTCCAGCACTTCGTCGAAGTCGCTGCCCATCAGCTTGTCGAGCGTGGCGCGGTCGTTGCCCAGATGGTGATGCGGATAGGTCAGATCAGCCGCTTCGCCGATCAGGCCGATCTCGGCGCCATTGCTCCATGCCTTGCGAATACGCGCATTCAGCACCGGCGCCTCGACGGCGGGGTTGGTGCCGATGAGCTGGATCATCTTGGCATCATCCAGATCCTCGATCCGGGCGTTGCCGACATAGCCGAAACGGTTGCCCGCGGGCAGTTTCGCGCCATCGGTGCGGCATTCGACGACACCGCCCTGCCCTTCGATCAGCTGTTTCAGGGCAAAGGCGGCCTCGACGGACGCCAGATCGCCAATGAGACCGGCAAGCTTCTTGCCCTTCATCGCGGCGGCGGCGGCATTCAGCGCCTCGGGCCAGCTGGCTTTGCGCAGCTTGCCGTTCTCGCGGATGTAAGGTGTGTCGAGACGCTGGCGGCGCAGACCGTCCCAGACGAAACGGGTCTTGTCGGAAATCCATTCCTCGTTCACGCCGTCATGGTTGCGCGGCAGGAAGCGCATGACTTCGCGGCCCTTGGTGTCGACGCGGATGTTGGAGCCGAGCGCATCCATCACGTCGATGCTCTCAGTCTTGCTGAGCTCCCACGGACGCGCGGTGAAGGCGTAAGGCTTGGAGACCAGCGCGCCCACCGGGCAAAGGTCGATGATATTGCCCGACAGGTTGCTGTCGATCAGCGCGCCGAGATAGGTCGTGATCTCGGCATCCTCGCCGCGGCCGGTCTGGCCCATGACGTGCTGGCCCGCGACTTCGGTGGTGAAGCGCACGCAGCGGGTGCAGGAAATGCAGCGGGTCATATGCGTCTCGACCAGCGGGCCGAGATCGAGATCCTCGGTCGCGCGCTTGGGCTCGCGGTAGCGCGAGAAGTCGACGCCGTAGGCCATCGCCTGATCTTGCAAGTCGCACTCACCGCCCTGGTCGCAGATCGGGCAATCCAGCGGGTGGTTGATGAGCAGGAATTCCATCACGCCTTCGCGGGCCTTCTTGACCATGGGCGAGTTGGTTTTCACGACCGGCGGCTGGCCCTCGGGACCGGGGCGCAGGTCGCGCACCTGCATGGCGCAGGAGGCGGCGGGCTTGGGCGGCCCGCCGACGACTTCCACAAGACACATGCGGCAGTTGCCCGCGATCGACAGACGCTCGTGATAACAGAAGCGCGGCACTTCGATGCCGACCTGCTCGCAGGCCTGTATGAGCGTCATCGCCCCTTCGACTTCGACTTCCTTACCGTCGATGATGATCTTGCGGATATCGCTCATAAGCTCACTTTGCCTTCAGTAACGAACCGATCCGGCTCGATTTTTGAATCTCTTCGCGTCCGAGCGCACAATAGCTTTGCGGGTCCGAAGTATCGACCCCCTTCGCCTTGAAAAACGCGGCGCCCCGCGCTCTCATGCGCGCTTTTTCAGCGTCACTATCAATATAGGCGTCGATCTCGGCGTCGGAGTAGCCCAAATCGGTCGCCTTGCCTTTCAAGTCCCAAGCCATCTTGACCGCGCGCAGCATCCGCGCGCTGATGTCGGGGCAGTTTTTGCGGATGATGTCGGCGACGCCCATGTCCAAGAGCGCATCGTCGATGGCGGCCACCTCGCGCAGCGGCGGTTTTGCGGCGACCGGTGTCACGGTGGCGGCGGTCAGGCTCAGGCCCATCACGGCGATCATCAGGGTGCGCATATCAATTCTCCTTCATGCAGCGGGCCGGAAGGGCCCGTCTGACAGATGGAGATTGCAGGCCGTGATATTCAATATCACCGCCCCCAAGGTCCGCAGGCCCGCGATATGTCGCCGATGCGATCACTGGGGGCAGCGCCCCTGAAAGGTCAGCGCCCCGCCATCGAACCGCAGCGCGCTCGCCGGGGCATCGGGGCCAAAGGTCCAGTCGATCTTCGAGTTGCCGTAGTGGCCGACACAGTATTTCACCGCTTCATAGCGCGCCGCCGCGCGGGCGCCGTCGATGGATTTGCCGGCGTCCTTGACCGTTACCTGAAAGACATCCCGCTGGCCGTCGACCTTGCGCAGTTTGGTGTTGAAATACTGCCCGTCAAAGGCAATCCGCTCGCCATCGTTGGCGCAGCCCGCCAGCAGGGCGCTGAGCGTCAGAACCGTCAAAGCATATTTCATAGACCTACTCCGCTGCGCCATGGCCCGGCCTTGCCGATCGCCCCGCGCCTGTTGTGGACAGACGCGCCTGACGCGCGCCCGCTATCGCCGCTCCTGCGTCACGCGTCAAGCCGGTGAGGCCCGCCGCCGCGCAGGGTTTCACTCTGCCGCGACCGCGCTGACGCGGCCCGTGCGCTTGTGTTTGATCCGATCTTCGATCTCATCACGGAAGTGGCGGATCAGACCTTGGATCGGCCAAGCCGCCGCATCGCCGAGCGCGCAGATCGTGTGGCCTTCGACCTGTTTGGTCACGTCGAGCAGCATGTCGATCTCTTCCGGCTCGGCATCGCCCGAGACCAGACGGTCCATCACCCGCATCATCCAACCGGTGCCTTCGCGGCAGGGCGTGCACTGGCCGCAGCTTTCGTGTTTGTAGAACTTCGACAGCCGCCAGATCGCCTTGATCACGTCGGTGGAGTTGTCCATCACGATCACCGCCGCGGTGCCGAGGCCCGAACGCTGCTCGCGCAGGTAATCGAAATCCATGATCGCGTCGCGCATGTCCTTGCCGGGGATCAGCGGCACCGACGACCCGCCGGGGATCACCGCCTTGAGGTTGTCCCAGCCGCCGCGAATGCCGCCGCAATGGGTCTCGATCAGCTCTTCAAAGGAGATCGACATCGCCTCTTCGACGACGCAGGGGTTGTTGACGTGACCCGAGATCGCAAAGAGCTTGGTGCCCGCGTTATTGGCGCGGCCAAAGCCCGCGAACCACTCAGGGCCACGGCGCAGAATCGTCGGCACCACGGCGATGGATTCGACGTTATTCACCGTGGTCGGGCAACCGTAAAGGCCCGCGCCCGCCGGGAACGGCGGCTTCATCCGTGGCATGCCCTTCTTGCCTTCGAGGCTTTCCAGCAGCGCGGTTTCCTCGCCGCAGATATAGGCGCCGGCACCGTGGTGCAGGTAGATGTCGAAGTCCCAGCCCGAGCCAGAGGCGTTCTTGCCCACCAGACCAGCCTCATAGGCTTCATCAATCGCGGCCTGCAGGGCTTCGCGCTCGCGGATATACTCGCCGCGCAGGTAGATGTAGCAAGTATGTGCGTTCATCGCGAAAGAGGCGATCAGGCAACCTTCGATCAGCGTATGCGGATCGTGGCGCATGATCTCGCGGTCCTTGCAGGTGCCCGGCTCGGATTCGTCGGCGTTGACCACAAGGTATGCCGGGCGGCCATCGCTTTCCTTCGGCATGAAGGACCACTTGAGCCCCGTGGGGAAGCCCGCCCCGCCCCGGCCCCGCAGGCCAGAAGCTTTCATCTGGTCGACGATCCAGTCGCGGCCCTTTTGAATGATCCCGGCGGTGCCATCCCAATGGCCGCGCGCCTGCGCGCCTTTCAGGGTGCGGTCATGCATGCCGTAGATGTTGGTAAAAATGCGGTCTTTGTCCTGAAGCATGATGCCTACCTTTGGTTCTCACGGCTGGCCCGGCGGGCCTGCCACATTTGATATATCACGACCATCGCCCAGAAAAGCGCGGCCAGTGCAGCAAAGTCGAAGAGCAGCGCATAACGCCCCGGCAGGCCAAGCGCCGGGCCGGCCCATTGCATGGCCAGCCACAAGCACATGGTCACGGCAATGACCAGCCCTGCGGTGCGGCCCTTGCGGGCAAGCGCTCTGTCTTCGGCTTCGCTCATGTCTCTCTCTTACCCCGATCAGCCCTCGGCCTTGCCGCCACTGGCAAGTGCCTTGGCCTGACCGATCCAATCGTCGCGCCGGATACGGCCCTTGAAACGCAGACGGGAATCGACCCAGTCGATCTCTTCTCCCTCAAGTGCCGCAATCTGGTCGAAATGGAAGATGCCCAATTCATTCAGCGTCTGTTCCAGCTTCGGCCCGATGCCGCCGATCCGCTTGAGGTCATCCGCCCCGCCCGCACGCGGTGCGTCCAGCAGCGCGGGTTTGCCATCGGTCGATGCGCCGCCTGTCGCCCCTTTGGGCGTGGTTTCGACGGTCTCTTCCGGGGTGGTCACCACCGCGGGCGCTTCTTCGGCTTCGACAACCTGTTCCGGGGTGGCTTCGACGGCGGCTGTGTCAGCCAAGGGCGGCGTCGGCGTTGTTTCCTCGGAGGTTCCGACGGGCTCTTCCTCGCCCGCCACTTCGGCCACGGCAACATCATCCGGCGCGGCCTCAACGGCAGCCGTATCGGCCACGGGCGCATTCGGCGGTGTCTCTGCCACAGGCTCAACCGGCGCGCTGGCCTTTCGCGCAGCCCCGATGCCTGCGTCACCGGCAGGGACCGTGTCCACCGCTGGCGAGACGCTGTCCGATGCTGTCGGTGCCGCTGCAACCGATGCTGCTGCCGCGCTGCGGGTGTTGTCTTGCGGTGCGGCGGCTGGCGCGTCTTTGCACAGCAGGGTCATCGCCAGATAGCCCACAATCACCGCCACCAGCACACCGGCCATAATGGACATCAACAGACCCCAGATGCCGAAAGCGAGCAACAGGAATGCCACCAGCAAACCGACACCGGCACCCAGCCACCAGCAGCGCTTGGTGCAGGCTTCTCGTTCCGAAATATCCGTCATGACTGTCCTTCTCTCCCTTGATGCGGGCGATGCGGCTTATGGCTCTGCGGGGTGGTGTGGGTGCCGTCCTTGGCCCGTTGTTAATCTCCGTCTTATTCTTCTGCGAGGCGCGCGGCCTGCTCTACCCAATTGTCGCGGCTGACGCGGCCTTTGAACCCTTCGAGGTTCTGGTCGACCCAAGCGACCTCCTCAGGGCCCCATTGGGCGATCTGATCAAAGTGGTAAAAGCCCATGCCGTTAAGCATCTGCTCCAGCTTCGGACCGACGCCTTTGATCTTTTTCAGATCATCCGCCTCGCCCTCACGCGGGCCGTCCAACTGCGCGGGCTTTTGGCCGGGCGTCGCGGGGGTGTCGGTCTCGGCCTCGGCGGCATCGACGGTTTCACCCGCGGGGTCGCGCTTGGAACGCGGCTTGCTTTTCGAGGCGGCCTCGGCCTCCTGCTCCGTGATGCCGGTCTTGTCGGCGCTTTCGCCCTCGGCGGGACGCGGCTCTTCGGCTTCGACCTCTTCCACGGTTTCAGGCTGCGGCGCGTCGGGCTTGCGCTGCCATGGGGTCAGCAGCGGCACCTCGGTGCCGTCGATGCGCTTGACCGTATCGCCGATATCGACCGCCGCTTGCGCGCTGGCGTTATACTGCGTGCGCCCGCTTTCGTGATCCGTGAGGCTGGTCAACCCGCCCAGAGGCTCAGAGGCATAGCGCCCGTTCTGAGGCCCAGGCACGGGCACGCGCCCCTCGCTCAACTCATCAAGAATTTCGTTCAGCCGCGCGGTGGTCAGGTCTTCGTAATAGTCCTTGCCGATCTGCGCCATGGGGGCGTTGGAACAGGCGCCGAGGCATTCGACCTCTTCCCAGGAAAAACGCCCATCCGCCGACAACTCATGCGGCTTGGCGGCGATACGCTCTTTGCAGACGGCGACCAGATCCTCGGCCCCGCAGATCATGCAGGAGGTGGTGCCGCAAACTTGGATATGTGCCACGGAACCAACGGGTTGCAGCTGGAACATGAAGTAGAATGTCGCCACTTCTAGGCCCCGGATATAGGCCATGCCCAGCATCTCCGAGACATGTTCGATCGCCGGGCGGGTCAACCAGCCCTCTTGCTCCTGCGCGCGCCACAACAGTGGGATGATCGCGCTGGCCTGACGGCCTTCGGGGTATTTGGTGATCTGCGCTTCGGCCCATTCTTGGTTGGCGGGCGTGAAGGCAAAACTGTCGGGCTGGTCAGGGTGTAGACGGCGGAGCATTAGTTCGAACCTATGGTCAGGCGGAGGCCAATGATGCCCCCGGCGTAAATTTCTTCAAAACGAGGTGACGCCAGCGGCATCACCGGTCGATCTCTCCAAAGACGACGTCCATGGTGCCGATGATCGCGGCCACATCGGCAAGCTGGTGGCCGCTGGCCACATGGTCCATCGCCTGCAAGTGCAAGAAGCCCGGCGCGCGGATTTTGGAGCGATAGGGTTTGTTGGAGCCATCGGCCACAAGGTAGACGCCAAACTCGCCCTTGGGCGCTTCGACGGCGCAGTAAACCTCGCCCTTGGGAACGTGGAACCCTTCGGTATAGAGCTTGAAGTGGTGGATCAGGCTTTCCATGTCGGTCTTCATCGCGGTGCGCGACGGCGGGGTGATCTTACCCCGGGCCAGCACATCGCCCTGCCCTTCGGGGGCGCGCAGCTTCTCGATCGCTTGCTGGATGATGTAGGTCGACTGGCGCATCTCTTCCATCCGGCAGAGGTAGCGGTCAAAGCAGTCGCCGTTCTTGCCCACGGGGATCTGGAAGTCGAATTCGTCGTAGCATTCATAGGGCTGCGCGCGACGCAGGTCCCAAGCAAAGCCCGACCCGCGCACCATCACACCGCTGAAGCCGTAGTTGAGGATGTCCTCCTCGGTCACGATGCCGATGTCGACGTTGCGCTGCTTGAAGATGCGGTTCTCGGTCAGCAGCTCGTCGATGTCGACCATGAACTTCTTGAGGAACTGTTCGCACCAAGCTTCGATATCGTCCAGCAGCGCCGGCGGCAGGTCTTGGTGGACGCCGCCGGGGCGGAAGTACGCCGCGTGCAGACGCGCGCCGCAGGCCCGCTCGTAAAAGATCATCAGGCTCTCACGCTCTTCAAAGCCCCAGAGCGGCGGCGTCAGCGCGCCCACATCCAGCGCCTGCGTGGTGATGTTGAGAAGGTGGTTCAGAATGCGCCCGATTTCCGAGAACAGCACCCGGATCAGCGAAGCACGGCGCGGCACCACCGTGTCGGTCAGCTTTTCGATGGCCAGACACCAAGCGTGTTCTTGGTTCATCGGGGCCACGTAATCCAGCCGGTCGAAATACGGCAGGTTTTGCAGATAGGTGCGGCTTTCCATCAGCTTTTCGGTGCCACGGTGCAGCA
Source organism: Sulfitobacter sp. 15WGC (assembly GCF_005068605.1). NCBI lineage: Bacteria > Pseudomonadati > Pseudomonadota > Alphaproteobacteria > Rhodobacterales > Roseobacteraceae > Sulfitobacter > Sulfitobacter sp. 15WGC. The sequence goes on from NZ_SZNL01000002.1 coordinate 99,074, forward strand.
GGCCGATATGGGGGTCGCAACGCTCTACCACCTCACCGTCAAGCTCAAGCACCAAGCGCAAAACCCCGTGTGCGGCAGGGTGTTGCGGGCCGAAGTTGATGTTGAAGTTGCGAATCTTCTGCTCGCCGGACTCAAAGTCGGTCGACCCGTCGTCAAAGGCTTTTGTGCGAATGTCGCCGTCCATTACCGTTTCTCCAGTTCTTGCAGCTTCATGCCCATCCACCACAGCAGGGCGATCGTGCCCAGCGGGATCAGACAGGCCACCGCCCAGTATTTGTTGATGCCGAAGAACGGCAGCAGTTTGACCATCGGAATGGCGGTCAGCGCCGAGAGGATCAGCCACCAAAGCCCGCCCATTACTTCGCGTCCTTGCTCACATGACCGTCGGGTGCCGACTTGTCATCGCCGGGCAGGATGTAATCGGCCCCTTCCCATGGCGACATGAAGTCGAACTGGCGGTATTCCTGAACGAGGCTCACAGGCTCATAGACCACACGTTTGGCGCCTTCGTCATAGCGCACCTCGGTATAGCCCGTGGTCGGAAAATCCTTGCGCAGCGGGTGCCCGCGGAAACCATAGTCCGTGAGGATGCGGCGCAGATCCGGGTGACCGGAAAAGAGGATGCCGAACATGTCAAAGACTTCACGCTCGAACCAATCGGCACTGGGGTGCACGCCGGTGATCGAGGGCACCATGTCCTTCTCCCGCGCGGCGGCGCGCAGGCGGATGCGCTGGTTCTGGTACATCGACAGGAAGTGGTAAACCACGTCGAAACGCTTGGCCCTGCCCGGATAATCCACAGCCGTGATGTCCACCAAAGTCGAGAAGCGGCAGGTCGGATCACCTTTGAGGAACTCGACAAGCCCGGCGACATTGGCGAGTGCCACATCCATGTTCAACTCACCCTTGGTGACATCCCATCCGAGCACGCAATCGGGGCGTTTGGCTTCGATATAGGCCCCAAGTTCCTGCAGTTGTTCGCTCATCGCAAATCTTCCTTCCACGCGCCGATCAACGCCATCTCACTGTCCCGCGCCTTTGGCGCTTTGTCCTTCTGCCTGCCCCGCTGGCGGCGCAGGCGGTTGCCTTAGCGCACGATCGTCCCGGTGCGGCGGATCTTACGCTGCAACTGGAGGATACCATAAAGCAGTGCTTCCGCCGTCGGCGGGCAGCCGGGCACATAGACGTCCACCGGCACGATGCGGTCACAGCCGCGCACGACCGAATAGCTGTAGTGATAGTAACCGCCGCCATTGGCGCAGGACCCCATCGAGATCACATAGCGCGGCTCTGGCATCTGGTCATAGACCTTGCGCAGCGCCGGGGCCATCTTGTTGGTCAGCGTGCCCGCGACGATCATCAGGTCCGACTGGCGCGGAGAGGCACGCGGCGCGGTCCCGAAACGCTCAAGATCATAGCGCGGCATGGAACTGTGCATCATCTCGACCGCGCAGCAGGCCAGACCGAAGGTCATCCAGTGCAAGCTGCCCGTCCGCGCCCAGTTGATGATGTCTTCGGTCGAAGTCAGCAGGAACCCCTTGTCCTGCAACTCGGCATTCAGGCTCTGGGTGGCGAACTCAGGGTCCGGCCCCGCGCCATATTGGCCGTAGGCCGCTGGGGCGGAGGCACCGGATTTCACCCGTGGGCTTTGGTGCCCATCGCCCATCACCGGGGTGACGAGTGCGTCATCTTTTACTGCCATTCCAGCGCTCCCTTCTTCCATTCATAGGCGAAGCCCGCCGTCAGCACGCCCAAGAACACCATCATCGACCAGAAGCCCACCATGCTCACCTCTTTGAAGGCCACGGCCCATGGGAAGAGGAAGGCGATTTCGAGGTCGAAGATGATGAAGAGGATCGAAACCAGATAGAAACGCACGTCAAACTTCATCCGCGCATCGTCGAATGCGTTGAACCCGCATTCATAGGCCGAGACCTTCTCCGGGTCAGGATTGCGCACGGCCACGACCACAGCGGCGAGGATCAGCACAAGGCCAAGGCCAATCGCCACGGCCAGAAAAACGAGGATGGGCAGGTATTCCCGCAGCATGTCGTCCAAGGGGATGCTCCTTTCGCGGTGCGCGGCATGAGGCAAAGGCCAAAAGCCCGCGCAGACAAACTTGGAACGGGTTTAACTCTGCCCGTGGGTAGGGTCAACGGGCCAAGCCCGGTTAATGCCGCCCACGGGCCCGCAATAGAGCCATTTCGCCAAAGCCTTGAGCTAGACCACCCAAGCGGCTTTGCGCTTGTCAAAGAAGGCACCGATTCCCTCGGCGGCCTCATCGGTTTCCCAACGCGCCGCGAGGGCATCAATGGACATTTCCACCGCCTCGGGCGTGGCGATTCCACCCAAGTCTTGCGCCAGCTTCTTGGCCGCTGCCACCGCCCCCGGCGCGCAGGAGAGGTAAGGCACGACCTCGGCCTCGACGGCCGCGTCCAACTCATCCGCCGGAACGGCGCGGGCCAACAGCCCCAGATCGACAGCCTCCGCCGCATCGAACAGACGCGCGGACATAAAGACCCGCCGCGCGCGCCCCTCCCCCATCCGCGCCAGCACATAGGGCCCGATGGTGGCCGGGATGATGCCCAGACGGGTCTCGGTGAAGCCCATCTTCAACGTATCGACCCCCACGGCCACGTCACAGACCGAGGCCATGCCGACGCCGCCGCCGAAGGCATTGCCCTGTAGCTTGCCAATCACCGGCTTCGGCAGCGCGTTGAGCGCGCCCAGCATCGTCGCCAGCTTACCCGCCTCCGCCGAGCGTGTCTCGGCATCCATGTCGCGCTGGTCGCGCATCCAGCCCAGATCGCCGCCGGCGCAGAAGGATTTGCCCGCCCCGGTCAGCACCACGACACGCACCGCGTCATCCTCGGCCAGCTCGCCCGCCGCCGCGGTCAGGTCGGCCAGCATCTGCGCCGACATGGCGTTGTGTTTCTCCGGCCGGTTGAGGGTGAGCGTCGCCACCCCGCGCGCGTCGGTTTCGATCGTCAAAGTCTCGTACATGTCAGCCTCGCATTGCCCGTGCCATTTCGGCGGCCTCCAGCACCACCGCCTGATCGACGCCGGTGTCGTAGCCAAGCGCCGTCAGATGTTCGTTCACCGCCTCGGTGGCGACATTGCCCGCCGCCCCCGGCGCATAGGGGCAGCCGCCCAAGCCACCGACCGCTGCGTCGAAGACCCGCAGGCCCATCGACAATGAGGCGTCGATATTGGCCATCGCCCGCCCGTGGGTGTCATGGTAATGCCCCGCGAGCCGCCCCGCCGGCACCACGTCGCGCACCGAAAGCAGCATCCGCGCGATGCTGTCGGGCGTGCCCGCGCCGATGGTGTCGCCCAAGGAAATCTCGTAGCAGCCCATCGCAAAGAGCTTGTCGGCCACGCGGGCTACGTCGCCGGGATCGACCTTGCCGTCATAGGGGCATTCCACCACGCAAGAGACATAACCGCGCACGGGAATGTCCACGTGCCGGGCCTGCTCAAGGATGGGGGCGAAACGCTCGAAAGCCTCGTCGATGCTGGCGTTGATGTTCTTCTGGCTGAACCCTTCGGAGGCAGAGGCGAAAATGGCGATCTCGTCGGCCTTCGCGGCCAGCGCATCTTCATAGCCGCGCATGTTCGGTGTCAGCGCCGCATAGCGCACGCCCTCCGCGCGGGAGATCTGCTCCAGCACCTCGCCCGAACCGGCCATCTGCGGCACCCACTTGGGGCTGACGAAACTGGCGCATTCGATGCGGGCAAAGCCCGCTTGGCTCAGCTTGTCCACCAGCGCGACCTTCTCGGCAACGGGGATCTCGCGTTTCTCGTTCTGCAGACCGTCCCGTGGGCCGACCTCGAAAATCTCACATGGTCCAAGGCTCATTGGCCGTTTTCCTTCCCTGTGTGGGCCATGGTCATTCAATCGGCCATGGCGCGTAGAAATCCTTCTCGTAGAGCTTCGCCCCCTCGGGCAGCGCCTGCGCGAAGCTCTCGCGCTCCGTGATCCGTTCATACCACGCCGCGACCGAGGGGTGGTCATCCAATTTCACGAAATGCCGCGCCATGTAGACCGCCTGCCCGACCGAGATGTCGGCAGCCGAAAAGCCGGAGGTCAGCAGGTAGTCGCGGTTCTCCAGCGGCGTCGAGAGCCGTGCCTCCAGCGCGTCGTAGCACTTGCCGATCCGCGCCGCCTCGAGCTTCATCACGATGGGGCTGCGCATGTGATCCTCGCGCAGGGCGATGTGCTGCTGGGTGAGTGCCGCCGTGTGCTGGCTGATGGTCTCGGCGAAATGCACCCAGACCAGCCAAGCCATGCGGTCCGGGCTGCCGACCGAGCGGCCCATGCGGTCGGGGCTGTAGCGCTCGCAGAGGTACTGGGTGATCGCCCCGGTCTCAAACATGCGCTCGCCGTCGATCTCCAGCGCCGGGACCCGGCCCGCGGGCGAGAGCACGAGGTATTCCGGGTCGCGTAGGCTGCGGTCGAAGGCATGCATCTTGACCTGAAACTCCACGTCGTCCAGCTCATGCAGCAGCCAGAGCGTGCGCATCGAGCGGGTCTGCGGGCAGTGGTGCAGCGTGATCATGCGCCCTCCTCGGCTTCCAGACGCACCAGCGCCGCGCCGGCCTCGACCTGATCGCCGGCCTCTGCCAACACCTCGGCCACCACGCCGTCGCGCGCGGCGAGCAGCGAATGTTCCATCTTCATCGCCTCCAGCACCGCCAGACGGTCGCCCTTGGCAACGCTCTGGCCGACCTCGGCGTCGATCGCGCGGACGAGCCCCGGCATCGGCGCTTCGACGATATTGCCGTCACCATGGGCGGCGGCGGCGCGGGCCAGCGGGTCGATCACGTCAAAGGCGATGCCATAGGCATCAAACACCGTGACCACGTCGCCGGCGACCGAGACCGCAGGCGCTATATGGCCGTCGATCTTCCAGCGCCCCGCGATGCGCTCGGCGCGCACCTCGTGATCGCCCACGGTCCAAAGCTGCACGTCTTCTGAGAGCACCCGCACTTTAAGCAGATGCTCCTCGCCCTCGCGGCCTAGCATCACCTGATGCCGCAGGGGCCGCCAAAGGTTGAACCCGGCCTCCGCCTGCGGCTGGTCCAGCCCAAGTGCTGCCATCCCGGCCAGCGCGACATGCCGCCCCGGCACCTCGGGCTGCGCGGTCAGCGCCTCGATGTCGCGCGCGATCAGGCCGGTATCCACCTCGCCCTTGGCGAACCCCTCGTGCTCGGCCAGCGCGCCGAGGAAGGCGAGGTTGGTGACCGTGCCGCCGACTTCACATCCCTTCAGCGCCGCGCGCATCCGCGACAGCGCCACGTCGCGCGTCGACCCATGCACGATGACCTTGGCGATCATCGGATCGTAGAAGGGGCTGATCGTGTCGCCCGCCCGCACGCCGCTGTCGGCGCGGGTCTGGGGGGTGAAGGACAGATGCGTGAGCGTCCCGGTGGCGGGCAGGAAACCCTTCGGCACGTCCTCGGCATAGAGCCGCGCCTCAAAGGCATGGCCGTCTATCGTGAGTTCATCCTGCCGCTTCGGCAGCGCTTCGCCCGCCGCGACCCGCAATTGCCATTCCACCAGATCGACCCCGGTCACCAGTTCGGTCACCGGATGCTCCACCTGAAGACGCGTGTTCATCTCCATAAAGAAGAACCCGTCGGTCGAAAGCCCGCCCGAGCCGTCGACGATGAATTCCACCGTCCCCGCCCCGGCATAGCCAATGGCCTCGGCCGCGCGCACCGCCGCTTGGCCCATGGCGTCGCGCATCTCTTCCGTCATGCCCGGCGCGGGCGCCTCCTCGATCACCTTCTGGTGGCGGCGCTGGAGCGAGCAGTCGCGTTCGAACAGATGCACCGCATGGGTGCCGTCGCCAAAAACCTGCACCTCGATGTGGCGCGGCTTGGTGACGAATTTCTCGACCAGAACGCCCGGGTTGCCGAAGGCGGTCTTGGCCTCGGAGCGCGCAGACTCCAGTGCCGCCTGAAAGCCCCCGGCCTCCTCGACCAGACGCATCCCCTTGCCGCCGCCCCCGGCGACCGCCTTGATCAGCACCGGATAGCCGATCTTCTCGGCCTCGCGCGCCAGCAGCGCATCGTCCTGATCCGCCCCGTGATAGCCCGGCACGACTGGCACGCCCGCCTCGACCATCAACGCCTTGGCGGCGTCCTTGAGCCCCATGGCCCGGATCGCCTGGGCCGAGGGCCCGATGAAGGTCAGCCCCGCGGCCTCGACCGCCTCCACGAAATCGGGGTTCTCGCTGAGAAACCCGTAGCCCGGATGGATCGCCTGCGCGCCGGTATCGCGCGCCGCTTGGATGATCACATCGCCCTTCAGATAACTCTCCGCCGGTGCCGAGCCGCCGATATGCACCGCGGCATCTGCCATGGCGACATGTTTCGCGCCCGCATCCGCGTCCGAATACACCGCCACGCAGCGCACCCCCATGGCCTGCGCCGTTTCCATCACCCGGCAGGCGATCTCACCCCGGTTCGCAATCAGGATCGTGTCAAACATGCCCTACCCTTTTCATCTCTTTCTGGCTCCAAATATGGCGCGCGTTCCGGGGGGGGGGGTCCCCCGGAGCCGCGCGGCGATCACATCCGGAACAATCCAAATTTCGTCGGCTCGATCGGCGCGTTCAGGCTGGCCGAGAGGCTCAGGTAGAGCACGTCGCGGCTTTTGCGCGGATCGATGATCCCGTCGTCCCACAGCCGTGCCGAGGCATAAAGCGGGTGGCTTTGTTCCTCGAACATATCAATCGTCGGCTGTTTGAAGGCGGTCTCTTCCTCCTCGGTCCATGTCTCGCCCGCGCGTTCCATCGCGTCGCGCTTGACGGTGGCCAGAACGCCCGCCGCCTGCGCGCCGCCCATGACGGAAATGCGGCTGTTGGGCCATGTCCAGAGGAACCGCGGCCTATAGGCGCGCCCCGACATGCCGTAGTTGCCCGCCCCAAACGAGCCGCCCACCAGCATGGTGATCTTGGGCACATTGGTGGTGGCCACCGCCGTCACCATCTTGGCGCCGTGGCGCGCGATGCCCTCGTTCTCGTATCTGCGGCCGACCATGAAGCCGGTGATGTTCTGCAAGAAGACCAGCGGGATGTTGCGCTGGCTGCAAAGCTCCACAAAATGCGCGCCCTTCTGGGCGGCTTCGGAAAACAGCACCCCGTTGTTGGCGATGATGCCGATGGGGCAGCCCTTCACATGGGCAAAGCCGCAGACCAGCGTTTCGCCAAAGCGGGACTTGAACTCGTCAAAGCGGCTGCCGTCGACCAGCCGCATGATCACCTCGCGGATGTCATAGGGCGTGCGCAGGTCGGCGGGCACGACGCCCAGCATTTCGGCGGGGTCATAGGCTGGCTCTTCGGGGCTGGCCCAGTCCACCGTCTTGGGCTTGCTCTTGTTAAGCTGCCCCACAGCGCGGCGCGCCAGTGCCAGCGCATGGGCGTCGTCCTCGGCCAGGTAATCCGCCACGCCCGAAAGACGCGTGTGCACGTCACCGCCGCCGAGGTCTTCGGCGCTGACCACCTCGCCCGTCGCGGCCTTCACCAGCGGCGGGCCGGCGAGGAAGATCGTGCCCTGTTCCTTCACGATGATCGTCACGTCCGACATCGCGGGCACGTAAGCGCCGCCGGCGGTGCAGGAGCCCATGACCACGGCGATCTGAGCGATGCCCTTGGCGCTCATCCGCGCCTGATTGTAGAAGATCGCGCCGAAATGGTCGCGGTCGGGGAAAACCTCGTCCTGGTTGGGCAGGTTCGCGCCGCCCGAGTCCACCAGATAGATGCAGGGCAGATGGTTCGCCTCGGCGATCTCCTGCGCGCGGAGGTGTTTTTTCACCGTCATCGGGTAATAGGTGCCGCCCTTCACGGTGGCGTCGTTGCAGACCACCATGACCTCGTGGCCCTGCACCCGGCCAATGCCCGCGATAACGCCTGCACAGGGCGCGGCACCGTCATAAAGCCCATGCGCCGCCGTCGCTCCGATCTCCAGAAACGGGCTGCCGGGGTCGAGAAGGTTCGCCACCCGCTCACGCGGCAGCATCTTGCCACGGCTTTCATGCCGCGCGCGGGACTTCTCGCCACCGCCCAAAGCGGCAGCTTCGGCGGCCTCTCGAACCTCGCTCAGGGCTTTCAGATGCGCCATCTCGTTGGCCTTGTAGGCATCCGAGGATGGCAGGGCTTGGGATGTCAGTTTCATGTTACGTCCTCATTCTCTCGCGCCGCCAGACGCTTCAATTCCTTGCGGATCACCTTGCCGGTGACGGTCATGGGCAGGTCCTGCACGAAAGCGATCTCGCGCGGGTAGGAATAGCTGGCGAGCCTTTCCTTCACCCAGTCCTGCAGTTCCTTTGCTTCGACCTCCGCATCCGGTTTCAGCACCACATAGGCCTTCACGATCTCGGTGCGGAGCGCGTCGGGCTTGCCAACCACGCCGCAGGTCGCCACGGCAGAATGCGTAAGCAGGCAATCCTCGATCTCTGCCGGGCCGATGCGGTAGCCGGCGGAGGTGATCACGTCATCCTCGCGTCCCACGAAGCGCAGGTAGTCGCCCTCCCAGATGCCGCGGTCGCCAGTGAGCAGCCAGTCGCCGTGGAACTTGGCCGCCGTCTCCTCGGGCCGGTTCCAGTAGCGCAGCATCAACGACGGCGCGCCTTTGCGCACCGCCACGTCGCCTTCCGCATCGGTGGGCTCTCCGTCCGCATCGAGCACGGCGATCTCGAAGCCGGGCACCGGCTTGCCGATGCAGCCGGGCTGGGCGGGGAAATCCACGCCGCAGCTGGAAGCCACCATGTTACATTCGGTCTGGCCGTAGAACTCGTTGATCTCGAGCCCAAACGCTTCCCGACCCCATGCCAGCATCTCCGCTCCCAAAGGCTCGCCGCCGCTGGCGACCGAGCGCAGGCCGGGCAAGGATACATCAGCGGCCTTAAGCATCCGCAGCGCAGTCGGTGGGAAGAACACATTGCGCACCTCGCCTTTCGCGATCACCTCGGCGCAGCCCTCGACGGTGAACTTGGGCATCCGGGTGGCCACCACCGGCACGCCAAGCGCCAGCGCGGGCATCGCCACGTCGAAAAGCCCGCCGATCCACGCCCAATCCGCCGGGGTCCAGAGGCAATCGCCCGCCTGCCCCAGATGGTCATGACTGACCGACACGCCCGGCAGATGGCCCGAGAGCACCCGGTGCCCGTGCAACGCGCCTTTCGGCGTGCCGGTGGTCCCGGAGGTGTAGATTAGCACGGCGGGGTCTTCGGGGCCGACCTCGGCGAAGTCCACCGCCTCGCCCGCCACGCCCGCCTCCGCCGCGATCCACGGGGTGGCCAAATCGCCGAGCAGTTCCGCGCCTTCCGCATCGGTCAGCACGATCTCGCAGCCTGCGTCGCCCACGCGGCTGGCCAGCGCGTCCCGTTTGAACAGTTTGAACAGCGGCACCGAGATCGCGCCGATCTTCCAGATCGCCAGATGCGCCGCCGCACACCAAGGCGACTGGCTGAGCAGCACGCCGACGCGGTCACCGGGCGCGACCTGCGTTTTCAGCGCGCGGGTCAGACCGTCGACCATCTCGTGCAGCGCGCCGTAGCTCACGTCGCGCCGTTCTGTAGCGGTCAGATCGATGATCGCCAGTGCATCATCGGGCTGGGCGAGGCATTGCGCCGCCATGTTGCCCTGCCAGATGGGCCAGTCGCCTTCGTTCTTCATATCAGCTTCGGTACTCCGGATTTTCGAAATCGAACCGCGCGCCCGCGTCCCAGGCGTTGCGGTCGTTGCCCTCACGCGGGTAGCCGCCCGCGTGTTTCAGCATCCGTGCCAGATGCAAGGCGTTCCATGTCATGATCGTGGTGTTGCGCTGCGTGAACTCGTTATCGAAACCCGCGCGCTTGCCGTCCACCTCATCGCCGTAAGACGGCCCCGGCCCGGCCTCGCCAATCCAGCCACAATCGGCCTGCGGCGGGATCGTGTAGCCAAGATGGTTCATCGCGAAACCGGTGGTCATGGCGACATGTTTGATACCGTCCTCGTTGCCCGTCACCACGGTACCGCCGACCTTGCCGTAGAAGACCGACTGGCCCTTGTCGTTGAGCTCGCCCGACATCGCATAGAGCCGCTCGATCAGCACGCGGCAGGTGCTGCTTTCCTCGCCCAGCCACAAAGGCGTACCGATGATCAGAATGTCGGCGGCCAGCACCTTTTGCCAGATCGCGGGCCAGTCGTCGCGGTCCCAGCCGTGTTCGGTCATGTCAGGATAGACGCCGGGTGGCA